>DASZVM010000697.1:0-1964 GCA_035547295.1 Puia sp.
GTCGCCGGCCAACAAGATATATGCCACGGGGCATAATTCCTTTTTTCTTTCCCCTGACGGAAAGGAGAATTGGATATTGTATCATGCGAATGGACAGCCCGGGCAGGGTTGTGGAAATACACGCGCTCCCAGGGCGCAGCAATTTACCTGGAATGCGGATGGCGAGCCTGTATTTGGCGAACCGGTGAAAGACGGGGTACCATTACCTGTCCCTTCGAGATAAGAATGACCGGCCTTCAGGGGCTATAGAAGATAACTAAAAACAAATACATCGGATGAAAAAGATCTGCATTCCTCTGTTCTTTATGACCTTTCTGGCAAGGGCCCAGGACTTCCGTGCTCCGGCATATCCTCTTATCACGCATGATCCTTATTTCAGCATCTGGTCTACGACCGACCGGCTTACGGCCTCGTCTACCAAACATTGGACCGGTGCCGACCAGTCGTTGCTGGGCATGGTGAAGGTGGATGGCATCCTTTATCGATTCCTTGGCGCGGAAGGCGTGGGATATAAGACGGTGCTGCCTGCATCGGATGAGAAGACTTACGAGATGGCCTATACGGAGACGGCTCCGGCGGAAGGCTGGACGGATATTTCCTTCAATGACGGGGACTGGAAGCGGGGCAAAGCTCCTTTTAGCGACAATGAAAGCACGGCCGGCACCGTATGGAGGTCGAATGACCTGTGGGTGCGGAGGACTTTTAATATCGCGGGCAACCGAAGCCAACCTTTGTTCCTGAAATTGCAGCATGACGATAACGTAGAGGTATATCTCAATGGAGTCCAGCTGTACCAGCAGAAGGGATGGACGGGCAAGTTCATTTATATCCCGCTGGAGGGTGAGAAGAGGGCGGCATTAAAGACGGGAAGGAATGTGCTGGCCATCCATGTCGCCAATACGGCAGGCGGCGCATGGCTGGATGCCGGCATCGTGGAGAAGGCGGTGGATCCCGCTGCCGTGGCTGTGCAGGAAGCTGAACAGAAGAGCGTAACTGTCCAGGCGACCCAGACGAAATATCTTTTTAGCTGCGGCAAGGTAGACCTGGCACTGACATTTACGTCCCCATTGCTGCCGGACGACCTGGATCTGCTGTCCAGGCCCGTCTCGTATGTAGCGGTCAGCGCCCGGTCCAACGATGGCGCCAAACATGCGGTGCAGGTATATTTCGGGGCGTCTACGGACATTGCTGTGAATACGTCCGCGCAGCAGGTGCGCACGGATAAATACACGGCAGAAGGCCTTGCTATCCTGAAGGCAGGCACCGTAGAGCAGCCTGTGTTGAAGAAGAAGGGAGATGATCTCCGGATAGACTGGGGATATATGTATGTTGCCGCGGCGGGGAAGAACATCACTCAATCCATCTCGGCGGCGGTGTCGCCTGCCAGTCTTTTTGCGGGGACGGGTTCCGGCCCCAGTCTTTCGGGAAAGCATCTCTGGCTGAACACGGTGGCGACGCTGGGCTCCGTGGGCGCCGAGGCAAAGGAGCAGCTGTTCCTGATAGGGTATGATGATATTTATGCCATACAGTACTTCCACCAGGACCTGCGTGCGTGGTGGAGGAATAAGCCGGGCGCTACGATCGAGAATGAAATGAAGGATGCATGGGGAAAGTATGCGGAGATCATGAAACGGTGTGAAGCATTTAATAAGCGGTTATATAATGATGCTGAAAGCGCGGGTGGTGAGAAGTATGCCCGGCTTTGCGAGCTGGCTTACCGGCAAAGTGTAGCGGCACACAAGCTGCTGAAAAGTCCCGAGGGTGAAATACTTTTTCTTTCCAAGGAGAATTTCAGCAACGGGTCCATCAATACGGTGGATGTCACGTACCCTTCGGCTCCATTGTACCTGGCGTACAATCCTGACCTGTTGAAGGGAATGCTGAACGGCATCTTTTATTTCAGTGAAAGCGGCAAATGGACAAAGCCTATTGCAGCCCATGACCTGGGTACCTATCCGCTGGCG
>DASZVM010000698.1:0-3072 GCA_035547295.1 Puia sp.
CCGCCACTATCATGGACCTGCTTACCGCCATCGAGCCCAAGGCCGCCCTCTTCCTGGGAAAATGCGGAGGTTTGAAAAAAAGGAATAAGCTGGGGGACCTTATCCTTCCCATCGCAGCCATACGGGGTGAAGGGACGTCCAACGACTATTTCCCGCCCGAAGTGCCCGCCCTGCCGGCCTTTGCCCTGCAAAAGGCTATTTCCACTACCATCCGGGAATATGCGGTCGATTACTGGACGGGGACGGTCTATACCACCAACAGACGGGTGTGGGAGCATGACGAGGTCTTCAAGGAATATCTGAAAAAGATACGGGCCTATGCCATCGACATGGAGACGGCCACCATCTTCTCCGTAGGGTTCTTTAATAAAATACCCACGGGGGCGTTGCTCCTGGTAAGCGATCAGCCCATGGTGCCGGAAGGCGTCAAGACGGCAGAAAGCGATCTGAAGATCACGTCCCAATATGTGGAAACCCATATCAAGATCGGCATCGACTCGCTGAAGCAGCTGATCAACAATGGCGTCACTGTAAGGCATCTGCGCTTTTAAAGCCCGTCCCCCGTGGTCCCATGGCATCCATGCAACGATGCATCCGCCCTTCTTGTCAAAGAAAGAAAAAGCTATGCACCGGATATTCCAACTGCCATTATTCTTTGGCATTCTTATCTTCGGAGCCTGTAAATCCTCCAGGATGCACTCATCCGGACCATTCACCGGCAAAGTAATAGGGACCATCTGTTCCCAGTACACCATACAGCTGCTGTCAGGTGATATGGACCCTGCGCGTTATGTAAAGACCTGGAAACACAGCATGAATGACAGCGTTTATCACAATGTGTTTTCCGTCAGCAATTTTTGCTATTTCAGCAAACAGGGCCTGGAAAAAGGAGATACTTTTCAGTTCAATCTCCTGCCCGACAGCGCCAAGGAAAACTGTGCCGTTTGCCTGATCTATGAGCCCACACCTCCTGTCTCCAATACCATCAGGGTCATCCAAACGAATAAATAGCTATCTTACGGCTGCGAAAAAAAACTCGTTGCCGCAGCATGTCCTCCTTATTATCGATCTGTGATCTTACCATCGATTTCCAAACGGAAGCCGGCGTATTGCCGGGTGTAAAAGGCATCCACCTGGAAGTCAACCGTGGGGAGATCGTGGCCCTGGTCGGCGAGTCGGGATCGGGCAAATCCATCACCTCCCTGTCGATCCTGCAGCTGCTGCCCATGCCGCCTGCCCGGGTGAATACGGGACAAATACTTTTTACCACCCGTGACGGCGTCACCATCGACCTGTTGCGTCAAAGTCCTGCGTCCATGCAGACTATCCGCGGCAACGAGATCGCCATGATCTTCCAGGAACCGATGACCTCGCTGAATCCCGTATTTACCTGCGGGCACCAGGTGACGGAAGCGATACGGATACACAGGAAGCTGTCTGCGGGGGAGGCACGGAAAGAGGCCCTCGCTTTGTTTGAAAAGGTCCGGCTGCCCGACCCTGCGGGTACCTATTCCAGGTATCCCCACCAGCTCAGCGGGGGGCAAAAACAGCGGGTGATGATCGCAATGGCCATGAGCAACAGGCCATCCCTGCTGATCTGTGACGAGCCGACCACGGCCCTGGACGTGACGGTGCAAAAGACTATCCTCCGGCTCATCCGCGATCTTCAGCAGACGGAGGACATGGGTGTCATCTTTATCACTCATGACCTGGGCGTAGTGGCTGAGATCGCAGACAGGGCGCTGGTGCTGTATAAAGGAGAGATGGTGGAGCAGGCCGGCGTGGAAGACCTGTTCCGGCGGCCGCAGGAACCTTATACAAAGGGGCTGCTGGATCGCTGGAAGATGCTGCAATCCCCACCGCCCGTGGTCCCTTCTTCCGGCGATGTGCTGGTCAGTATCCGCGATCTGCGGGTATGGTATCCGTCGGGCAAGCGTTTTTTTGGGAAGACGGTGACTTACACCAAGGCCGTTGACAATGTGAGCTTTGATATCTACAGGGGTGAAACCCTGGGTCTGGTGGGTGAGTCGGGCTGCGGCAAGACCACTTTGGGCAGGACCCTGCTCAGGCTGCTGGCCCCCACCGGCGGAAGCATCCTCTTTGAAGGAAAGGACCTGTCCACCTATACGCACCATGAGCTGAAAAAATTACGCAGCCATATACAGATAGTCTTCCAGGACCCGTATTCTTCGCTTAATCCCCGTATCACCATCGGGGCCGCTATTTCGGAGGTTTTGCAGGTGCATCATCCCGGGCTCAGCGCATCGCAGCGCAAACAACAGGTGGTGGAGCTGCTGGAAAAAGTAAGCCTTTCCAGAAAGCATTACGACCGGTACCCTCATGAATTCTCCGGCGGACAAAGACAAAGGGTTGTCATTGCCCGCGCACTGATACTGCGACCATCCTTTGTCGTATGCGATGAGTCTGTATCCGCCCTGGATGTAAGCGTGCAGGCCCAGGTGCTCAGCCTGCTGGACCAGCTGAAAAAAGAATTCGGTTTTACGGTGGTATTCATCTCTCACGATCTTTCGGTGATACGGTATATCAGCACCCGCATCCTGGTGATGAACAAGGGAAGGATCGAGGAGTTAGGACCGGCGGAGGAGGTTTACCGGCATCCAAAGTCCGCTTATACGCAAAAGCTTATTGCGGCGGTGCCGAAAGGCCTTGTTTAATCATCGTCATGTTCGCTGTAATAATCGTTGTCGAGATAGAAGGAATTGGCGCTTTTACGTTTTGAGAACAGGAATTGTTTCAGCTGTTTTTCAAACTGTCCATGCTCGGGAATGTCGACACGTATCTTTTTACCTGTGAGGCGAACGAATTCGTCATTCGTGCAGACCTCTTTCAGATTGAGGGGTTGCAGTCCGCTGAGGCCCATCAGCCATTCATCGTCCTTGCTCATCTTATATCTGAAGAAATAGATATATCCCTTACGTTGCCGGAATTGTACGATCTTTTTGTCCACGAACTGTATGTCAAAGAAGTCGTTGTCCCCTTTGTTGCTGCCGACCAGCAAGCTGCGCGCGATGTCTTCCTGGTTATGAAAATTACGGGGGAAGCGATCGCTTT
>DASZVM010000699.1:0-11029 GCA_035547295.1 Puia sp.
CCACGGCTACTTAACCGCAGCAGCTTAGAAGTAGTTTGATGCCAACGCCTGCACGTCGATACCGGGAGGCCATCTCCCATCTTTTACAAAGCATCAAATTCCAAATTCAAAGAACTCTTCATTTGTTCGTGCCGCCTAGTAACCATTGTTTTGCGTCAGCTTGCCTTTGGACAATGTGATCTCCGCCTGTGGTTTCGGGAAGAAGTTCAGCCTGTCCCTGTAGTATTGCGTCCGCCCCTGAAGATCGATCCACTGCTCCAACGTCCCTGTCCTTATCCAGTCGAACCAGTCCTCTCCTTCGCAGCTGAACTCAAGCACCCTTTCCCTCGCCACCAGCTGTCTGAACGCGTCGGCCGTAGCCGCATCCGCGGTGGTATAATCCGCCGGCACAGCCCGCGCCGTGCCATTCGCCGCCCTGGCCCTGGCACGGATGGCATTGATGCACCGGAAAGCCAGGGGCGTGGGGCCGTTTACTTCATTCTCGGCTTCCGCCAGGTAAAGTATGAGGTTGGCATATCGCAGGTACGGCCAGTTGTTCTGATTGTCATTCCAGGTTGTGCCCGTACTCTGGAATTTCTTTTCCAGGTTCATCGCACCCAGCGGATCGTTGACGGAAGTCACCATCGTAACCTCTTTCCTGTAATCACCCGCATCGAAAAAGTCCACCAGCCAGTCATTACACTGGAGTCCGCTGACAGAGGTAGGAAAAGCGCCGGAGAGCAGGCCCGCCACCGTCGTATAATTGATCTCGTACACTGCCTCCGGTCCATTCTTATCAGCCGGCCGCCCGATCACAGGCTTGGCCGTCCCACCCGAACCTGAAAAGGCAGGCGAGGTCACCAGGTCAAAAAGATTTTGATAGTCCGGCTCCAAATGATAGGAATAAGGCTGCACGGACTGTGAAGGATTGGCAGGGTCCACGATCTTTTCCAGCTGAGAGATAGCCGCCTGCCATTTGGTTTGGTCCTGCAAGGGATGTCCCGCCATGGCGATATATACTTTTGCCAGCAGACCCTCGGCTGCGCCTCTGGACGCATAACCGGGACCATATGGGCTTTTCAACGCCAGCAACCCGGACGCATCCTGCAGGTCCTTGATAATGACATCGTACACATCCTTGACAGGCGATTGCTGTAAAGAGGCATTCCCGATGGACTCCGTGGGCTGCAGATGAATGGGTATCTCCCCGAAAGACCTCACCAGGTCGAAATACGCTACGGCCCGCAGGAATAACAGCTCTCCTTTCAGCGCATCTTTTTTTGACTGATCGAAGCTGACGGCATCTATCTTGCTCAACACGAGATTGGCATTATTGATCAGCTTATAATTTCCGCTCCATATCTCCTGGGAGAACGACCAATCGCCTGCAAAAGACAGGTTCTCCCAGGGATCGCCCGGTCCCCGCTTGTAGTCGCCGGCAGGCCAGGTCTGCATATAATGCCACCCCCAGCCGTAGAGGTCCATGCCGGCATGGAGCGCCAGGACGCCGTTGGTAGCGGTCTCAAAATCAGTTTGTGTTTTATAAAAGTTGGTAGGAGCAATAGAGGACAGCGGCTTCTCGGTCAGCTGCTTCTTACAGGCGCTGCCCAGGTGGCAAACGCTTATGATGATCAATGGCAATGCATATTTTTTCATGTCCGGTAATGTTTGAATGATAGATTAAAAGCCCAGGTCTACTCCAAGTGTCCAGATCCTTGTCCGGGGATAGCTTCCGATATCGACGCCGGGCGTGAGGATATTCTGACCGTAACCGCTGACCTCGGGATCATATCCGTCATATTTAGTGAACGTGTAAAGGTTGCCGGCCGTGAGATACACCTGCGCCTTCGTTGCCCACTTAGGCAGCCTGGAAAAATTATATCGCAGGGAAAGGTTTTTTATACGCACATTGGTGCCATCCTCGATGAGCCTGTCGCTGGTGGCATTGTTGACGGCGGCAGCAGAAGGACGGGGATAATAAGCATTCTTGTTTTCCGGCGTCCAGTAATTATGCAGGTATTTCTGCGTAGGTACGCCAAAGTAGGAGCCATAGGCCTGGTAAAGCAGGTTTTGATTGAGTATCTTATACCCCAATGCTCCTGTGAGAAGTATGTTCAGGCTCCAGCTCCCATATGTAAAGTTGTTGGACAGCCCCAGCGTGAACCTGGGAAAAGCATTGCCCAGCGATACTTTGTCCGCATCGTTGATAATGCCATCCTTATGGATATCGGCAAACTTCAGGTCCCCTTCAGACGTCGACCCGCCCAAACCCGGATAACCATCGCTGATGTCCTTGGCCGTCAGCAGCCCCTGCGTGCGGTAGCCCCAGAATTCCCCCAGCGAGCCTCCCACGGTAAGCCGGTGGGTATAGTCCGCTTGTCCGCTGGCGGCATTATAATAATCCACTCCTTCTCCCAGGTCCAGTATCTTGTTGCGGTTAGCCGAGATATTGAAGTCCGCATTCCATGTAAAGCTCCTGTGCTGCATCACGCGGGCGCTTAATTCCAGCTCGACACCCTGGTTGCGGATCGAGCCGAAATTGGACAGGATGGTGGAATACCCCGACTCGGACGGTACAGTCTTCGCCTGCAGCAGGTTGTCCGTGGTCTTGCGATACAGGTCAAGGCTGACCCTGAACCTGTTCTGGTCAAAGGCCAGATCAAGACCCAGGTCCAGCTGACGGGTGGTTTCCCAGGTAAGATTCTTATTCTCGGAGGTGTTGGTAACGACTCCCGTAACAGCCCCTCCATAAGCGCCATAAGAGATGGGGGCCAGGGCGGCCAGTGACTGATAGGCGCTGATCGCCTGGTTGCCGCTGGAGCCATAGCTTGCCCGTATCTTTCCGCTGGTGAGCGTTCCCTGCAAGCCTTTCATAAAATCCTCTTCGCTGAAATTCCATCCCAGCCCCACGGAAGGAAAGAAAGCCCACTTCTTGTTCTCGGCAAATTTGCTGCTGCCGTCCGCCCTGCCCGATAAGGTCAGCAGATATCGGTCCTTATAGCTAAAGGACAAGCGGCCGAACCCGGACAGCAGCAATGAGCCGGCCTCGCTCGTGGTAGGAAGGCTGATGTTCTTGTACAGGGGCAGGAGATAGAGACCATTGTCCGTAGGGATGGGCAGCAGCTCGCCACCCAGCGTGCCTCCTTCAGCCAGCTCTTTCTGTACCGTGGTCCCCACCACCGCGTTGAGGTTATATTGACTGGTATTCTTATTAAACGTGAAGAAATTCTCATTGATATAGGACTTCGTATTCCAGGTGCTCCGGAAAGCCTTCTGCCCCCTGTCATAACCCAATTCCGTCTGCAGTCCCCAATACATGTCGTTGTTGCTGGCCGTATTGTTATAGGCACCCCTCACCGTAAAATTTAAATTGTTGCTGAACTTATAGACAAGGTCCATGCTGGCCTGTCCATAAAAAGAGGTCCGCTTATTGATAGTATGGGCAAGATCGAGCAAAGGATTGATGAGCCCCGAAGAAGACCCCCTGTCGGACAGCAGCAGATAGACAGGATAATATTGCGCGTCGGCAGGCACGGCAGGACTGGCCAGAAAAGCCTTCTGTATGACGCCTGAAGGAGAAAACCCGCCGGGAGATGTGCTGAGGTTGGAGCTCTCGGCCCTGTCGTTCAGGTCCGAAGCCATGTTGAGGTTCAGGGTGACGGAAAACTTTTCATTCAGCTTTGCATCGATGTTCGCCCGTATCGAGCCTTTCTTATAGCTTGAATATTTCACCACACCCTGATCGGTAAGGAAGTTGCCGGAGACAAGGTACCTGACGGACTCATTGCCCCCTCTCATGGTAAGCTGAAAATTCTGTGTCATCGCGCTCCGGAATATCTCTTTCTGCCAGTCAGTACCTGCTCCCAGCTCTTCCGGTTTGGCAAAATAAACGCTGTCCAGCTTGTTGTTGGTGACCTTGTATGTCCCATCGAAATAAGGCTCCACCCCGTTATTTGTATTGGTAAGATTGATAAATTCCGCATACTGCCGCGCCGTAGCCAGCGGTATCCTTTTGGGTGATTCGGCAAGCGACGTATAATAACCGAAATCGATGGAGGCCTTCCCTATCCTTCCTTTCCTGGTAGTGATGAGGATGACCCCATTGGCGCCCCTGGACCCATAAATGGAGGCGGAAGAGGCATCTTTCAATACCTCAACAGATTCGATATCGCTGGGATTCAGCGTGGCCATGGAGTTGGTGGGAGCAAAACCGTTGATCTCCGCGGCGCTGCGGCTGTTATCGTTGTATTGCGGCACGCCGTCTATGACATAGAGGGGCTGGTTGCTTCCTGAAATGGAAGTAGCTCCCCGTACCTGTATATTGACGCCGCCTCCGGGTTCCGCAGAGGTGTTCGTTATGTTGACACCTGCCATCCTACCCTGCAAAGCATTCTCCAGCGTGGTGGCCGGCGTCTCGCTGATGGTTTTGGCGCTGACCCCGGATGACGATCCCGTCATATCCCTTTTGCGCAGGGTCCCATAACCCACCGACACTGTCACGTCACCCAACGATTGCGCATTGATCTCCATCTGCACATCGACCTCGCTGCGTCCACGCACCGCCACCTCACGGGTCTTGTAGCCCACCATGGTAAATACCAGCGTAGCGTCCCTGTCTACATTCGCAAGACTCCATTTGCCCTGCTCATCGCTGGTAGTGCCTTTTTGCGATCCTTTTATGGTTACAGAGGCCCCGGAAATGGGCGCACCCTTGCTGTCGGTGATCCTTCCTCTTAGATCCACGGGGGGTGATGGAAGACGGCCGGCAGCAGGCTTCTCCTTTATGACTACCAGGTTCTCCAGGATAGTGTAGGCGAATGGCTGGTCAGACAGACAGGCATCCAGCACCTGGCTGATAGACGCATTGACAATGTGCACCGTCACGGGACTGCCTTTTACAAGCAGGCTTTCTTCATACACGAATTTGTAGGATGACTGCCGTTCGATCTGAGAGAATATCTTTTCCAGCGGCGCTTCACGTTCGGAGAGGGATATCTGTTGTGCAGCTCCCCTGGCGCTGATCTGCAGACAGGCAGACAGCAAAAGCAATAACAGACAGGCATGCCTGTTTGGGCAATTAGCAATCGGAAACATAATTTTATACGTTTGGGTTAAGTATAGGCAGGTTATGATTAAGGTATCACCGTTACTTTCCTTCCTTCCTGGGTAAAGTTTAATTTATTTGTCAGCGCCAGAGCGCGCAGAACGATGGATAGGTTTGTATTCCTTGGTATCTTGGCGTAGAAGCGGCCGTTGATATCTCCGCTATATGTCACGTCGATATCATACCAGCGGGCCAGCTGCCGCATGATGGTCTGTATATCCGTGCCCCGGAAATAGAACAGGTCGTTCTTCCATGCCATCGCTTCTTCCATATTCGGGTCCCTGATCAATTTCAATGCGCCGTCCTTTCCGCATTGCGCCTGCTGTCCCGGTGACAGCCGTAAAACAGCCCCGGATGCTCCTGTGATCTGCACAGATCCATCCACCAACGTAGTCCGGATGACACTCTCTTCCTTATAAGCCATGAGATTAAAGCTGGTGCCCAGCACGGCTACCTTTGTGCCATTGGCCTTTACAAAGAAAGGTTTGCGCTTGTCCTTTTCTATTTCAAAATAGGCTTCCCCCGTGAGCTCGACCGTCCGGTCGTCGCCTATAAAAGCAGTCGGAAAGCGCAGACTGGATGCTGCATTCAGCCAGACCCTGCTGCCGTCCGGCAGCACCACCTTGTATTGCCCTCCCTTTGGCGTGGAGATCATATTATATACCGGCTCACTTGTGGCTTGGGGCTTGTAGCTTGCAGCTGTTTTATAGGCCAGCTGTCCGCTGCCCGTCTTTGTCACTTCCGTATTCCCCTGCTGTGAAAGCCTGCCTTCCCGGGCGCTGTCCAGCACTATGTTCGTTCCGTCCGACAAGGTCAATATCGCCTTATTACCACCCGGAGCGACATCCTTTTTGACAACAGGAGCATGGGGCGTCGCCACACCGGTCACCGGCAGGGACCTATCCTTTTTCGCATACCACCAGGCCCCTCCTCCCAGCAACAGTATGATCGCTGCTGCAGCAGCTGTCCTTCCCCATACCGGTCTCGTCCGGCTAGCAGGAGCCATCCCAACCACCTGCCGGAATATCGCTTCCTTGTTCAGGGATGGCGCCTCATCTGTCCCTGAAAGCTTTTCCCAGGCATCCATCAATGCGCGATGCAGCGTTTCATCCTTCGTCCCCTCTCCAACGGTCTCCATCAATTCCAATAGCTCTTCGGGCGAACAACGATTGGCCGCAAACCTTTCCAATAAGTGCTGTATCCTTTCCGGATGAGGGTCCCTGGACATTTTTACAGGATTCTTTACAATAGAAGACGAATGAAAAAAGGGAACGTACTGTCCTGGTCAGGTTTTTTTTATCCCGGTGAGATCGAGACTTCTGCGGATGTGCCGTAATGTTTCGGAAAGATGGTTCTTTACCGTGCTTTTGGAGAGCTGCATGACCCTGGATATCTCGTCCGGACCCAGTCCCTCATTTTTACTGAGATGGAATATTTTCCCTTTTTGAGGTGACAGCTCTGCCAATGCCTCCGCAATGAGGGCCTTGATATCCGCCGCGTCCATCTCATACTCGACGCTATTGACCGCTGTCTGGCTCCGCTGAGCAAGGTTTTTTATAAGGGAGCTTTCCCTGGCCAGACGGCGCAGATGATCGATGGTCTTGTTGCGGGTGATAAATAGGATATAAGCCTGAAAATTGTCTACCTCTGCCAGGCCGGCACGGTGGATCCACATGTTCAGAAAAATTTCCTGTATGATCTCCTCCGTGGCAGCGGAAGACTTGCAGAACTTGAAGATATAGGCGGATAGACGGTGGAAATAAGCGTCGTACAGCGTCCGGAAAGCTTTTTCACTTCCCACAGAAGCCTCCTTTAAAAGGAGCTGCTCTTCATATGGCGTCAATTGCTTCAAACTACTACGGCCTTAAGATATTAAAAATACAAAAAATATGTGTCGGAATTCAATTTTTGTCAGGGTATGCGAGCGCGCTCTTTCCCATATCCTTCGATGTCGCCACTGCGATCCCACGGTGATCCTTCTTGTCGACAGCGCAATAAAAGTGGTAGACGACTCCCTTGTACTGCACCACAAAGGACTTATGCGCAAACACCTCGTCATAGGGTTCCGAAGGCTCCACCAGGTTAGGGCCCGTCCAATCCGTCCAGTTCACCAGGTCATATGAACAGGCAAACCTGTTGAAGGCCCCGGACGTCCCTTTCCAAAAAGCCCCGAAATAAAACATCACCCATAGGTCCCCTATCCGCTGGATATACGGGTCACCCGTTATGCCTGTAAGATGATCCAATACGGGATCACGACGGGGACGCATCCAATGCTCCATATCGTCCGACAGGGCCATGCCGATGCGCTCCGCGCCCCTCTTTTTATTGACACTATCCCCGTTGGCGTTGTAATACATGATAAAGGGATGGCCCAGCCTGCGGCCCTTGTCCCATATTACGGTGCTCTTATACAACGTATGGTTGTCCCACCAGCCCACGTTCGTATCCCTGGCCGTCAGCACAGGCCTGTCCAGCCGCTGCCATTCATGGGCTGTCGAAGGGTCTTTATCCGTAGAAGCGATGCCGATGGAGAGTTGTCCCGCCTCATATCCTTTGGTGTCACCCCCGATATAGGACATCCAATACTTATCCTTATAGGATTGTAGACCGTAGGCGCCGCCCCATTGATAGTCCTGCAAGGCAATATAACCTGCCTTTTGGTTGTCATCCCAATGGGTCACTCCGGCAGCGCTGCTGTCCCTGAAAGAAAGTATGCGTCCCTTGCTCTGCCAGTGCAGCAGGTCCGTGCTTTGGGCCAGCCATGTCTCATAGCCGCGACCGTTGAAAATGAGATAGGTCATGTACCAGCTGTTACCCTTACGAAACACGCTGGGGCAGTCCATTTTATTGTCTGGGGACGCCATTACCAACCCGTATTTATAGGGTGTTTTTATCTTTTGGTAGACTTCCTGCATTTTTTGTTGAGATACTGCATTGCCCTCCTTTACCCGGAAATTATAATTGCCGGAACCTAGCTGCAATATGAAACGTCCTTTTTCACGGCGTACCAGCTTTATATCTTTTCTTTGCTGCAGCAACCGCCATCCTTCGGTGACCACTGCGGCGGCAGGAACGGACAGATAGACAGTGGCAGTCGTGTTCACGGGAATGCCGATGCTCCAGTCAAAGGTCTTCCCTTCTTTTTTCCAATGAGAGGAGATCATCCCATAAGGAGAATGGTAGTCTCCCTGCGCCCAGGTAATATTTCCCACCATCTCCGGACGCAGCACGATCTCCCGGAAGCCGATGGAGCTATCCACAGCCCGTATGCCCGCCAGACTGGTGTAAAACCACTCCATGATATGGCCCAGCATAAAATGGTCATTGCTTACGGAAGGCAATGCCTGCCAGGATTCGGTGAGCGCAGTAGCCCCATGGGCCAGCTGATAGCCATATCCCGGCACATCCGTCCTGCTGTTCATATCGAAGATCACATCGCTCCTACCCTCGTCCGCCAGCACCTTCAGCAGATAGCGATACCCGATATCCCCGGACGTCAGCGCGTTGTTACGGCTCCGGACGTCCTTTACGATATTGGCCACTACTGAATCCTTATACTTCGGATCCGCGAGTCCCGCAAACACGGCCATGGCATTCGCCGTCTGGCTGCCTGTGCCGTATTGTTTTGTTGTTTTATCAAAGAATTTGCCGTTAAAAGCCGTCTTTACTTCTGCAGCCATCTGCTCATATTTAGCTGCATCCGAAGCCTTGCCCAGCAGCCGGGCCGTCTTTGCAAGGATGGAAAGGTCATAATACCAGATAGCCGTTGCCGTGAGCCCCTTCGGCGTCAGCTGAGACACACCGGGATGGGCCGGTCCCAGATCATACCAGTCACCCAATCCCTGGTAAAGGATATGGTCCTGCGCCTTGCGGGCGAGATAATCATTATACCGCTGCATCATGGGGTAGCTCTCCGTCAGCGTCCCTTTATCCCCGTACCATCGATAACAATACCAGGGTACGATGATACAGCTGCTGCCCCATTCCGGCGAGTCCCTGAATGGCTCGGAGAATTCCACGAACTCCGGCGCTATCTCCGGCACCAGTCCATCGGAGGTCTGCGCGCCCATCATATCGTGGATGATCTTCCGGTAAAGCGTTGCGAGGTCATAATTATAGCATAGGCTATTGCCCATGAGATGGGCCTGTTCCAGCCAGCCCAGTTTTTCGCGGTGGGGGCAGTCCGTAAGCACGCCGGCCATATTGCTCTGCACAGCCCAATCGATCAGCGTATCGGTCCTGCGGAACAGTTCACTGCTGCAGGAGAACTTCCCTATCCGCTCAGCCGCATTACGGGTATGCCACCCTTCCAGACCCACGATCACCGGTAACCCCTCCGGGTTGGGCATGCCCTCCGGCACAGCCCCTTCCACCTGTAAATAGCGGAACCCATAGTACATGAACCGGGGATGCCAGCTTTCTATTCCGTCCCCTTTTAAAGTATAATCAAAATAGCAAGGTTTGCCCGTGGCATTCTGATTGACAGCCGTATCACCGCGCAAAAGCTCTCCGGGGATGATGCGCACCGTCTTCCCCGCATCACCCTTCACTTGTATCATGGGTATGCCCGACGCATTCTGTCCCAGATCAAACACCCATACACCCTGTCTCAGCTGTGACTTGCGGCGGGGGATAAAATGTTCGAATACCTTTAAAGGTTCCTGCTGTTGTGCGTGTAGTGTTGGGGGTCCGCTCACTATGACCGCGGGTTTCCAGGCGGTGTCTTCAAATCCTGGTAAGTCCCAACCTTGTTCCTCGCGGCGGGCGTCATAGTCCTCACCCCCATAGGTGCTGGAAAAAAGCAGGGGGCCTGTTTTTGTCTTCCAGGAAGGATCACTGATGATGTCTTCCGTTGAGCCATCGATGTATTGCAATAGAATGCGGGCTATTAGTTTGGGGTACCCATAAGCGACTGTAAGCTTATGATAACGCTCTTTCGGTACGTAATAGAACCCATTTCCCAGCATGACACCCACCGCATTGGCTCCTTCCCGCACCTGGGTGGTTATATCGAATGGGACATACTGCGCTTCCTGGTCATAACGGAC
This sequence comes from Puia sp., assembly GCA_035547295.1. Classification (GTDB taxonomy): domain Bacteria; phylum Bacteroidota; class Bacteroidia; order Chitinophagales; family Chitinophagaceae; genus Puia. Next base: position 10,135 of record DASZVM010000699.1, read on the forward strand.
CCAGCCCGGATCAAGGAAATGATCTCCCACTTTCTCCCCATTGAGGTTCATTTCAAAATGACCCAGCCCACTGATGAATGCGGTGGCTTTTTTCAAAGGTTTGCGTATGGTGAATTCTTTTCTAAGCAGAGGAAGGGAGTCTCTGAAGGGACCTGTTTTTCGTTTTACGCCGGGTAATAGCAGGTTGCTGTCGGGGATCTCTTCATACCCGATCCATTGTGCTCCTTTCCAGTCCGCCGGGGTAAAAAGCCCTGTTTGCCAAAAAGCCGTTTTGCTCCAACGGCTGCTGTCCCCAAGGTTATCCCAAACCATCACCTTCCAGTAATATGTTCTCGCAGGAGATAGAGCAGGTCCTTGATAAGGTACGCGTATAGATGCATCGGAAATGATCTTTTTTGAGTCCCAGATCGCCGGCCGGCCCTTTTCCAGGCTCAGTGTATCATCCGACACAAGGATGCGGTAAGCCTTTTGTAAGACTCCGCGCTTGCCCGATCGTATCTCCCAGCTCAGTTTTGGCGTTGCCTCCACCCCCAGCGGGTCAACCCGGGACTCGCAACGGAGGTTCGATAGCTTCAGATCCTGGGAAAAGACGTGCCCGTTCAGGAAGATCAGTCCTGATAATAGGAGCCATCTCATAATGTATTTATTGAACTTGTAATTCATCTACTTGTAAGGTTTTTGTCTCTGGTAATGTTAACTGCACTTTATAACGCCCCGCATTGATCATCGTCCCGGTGGAGGTCCCCAGATAATTCCACTTCCCTTCCCGGGTGGTGGTAAAAGTTACGGTTTCTTCCCTGATAAAAGTTCCATTGTCCAGGCTGATCGAAAGCTTTCCTCTCACGGGAGTCTTGCCCGGCCAGCGATATTTCAGGGTCAGCGAATATTTGTCCGC
>DASZVM010000700.1:0-5959 GCA_035547295.1 Puia sp.
GTGGTGAACCGGGTATAGTCGTCCAGCAAATAAGTATAGTCGGGCTTATAATAAAAAGCACTGGTATCGACGGCGGGGAAATGCAGCTGTTTTAGCCGGGGGCCGTCGTATTTGTTTACCACCTGTACAGCCAGGCTGTTGTCGGTGAGGAGGGAGGAATAGCCCGGGGACAATGCAAAAGGAGGCAGCTGCGTACCCGTATATCTTTCCAGGAAGGGGTTGTCGATGTCCACCCGGTACATGCTGTCTTCGTTAGGATTGGTTTGCACAATGATCTCCTGGGAGCCATAGAAGTCCTTCAATTCGAATTTTACGTGCCCGTCACCACTGGAAAAATCGGTGGCGAACTGCGTTCTTGTCCCCGGTACGGACAAAAAGGCCTGTACATCCTCGGCAACATTGCCTGTATGGGTGTCCACGACTGAGCCTGTGATAATGGCCCCGTTGTATTCGGGCGGGTATCTGAAACCCGGTGAGGAATGGTGCAAGACCTCTTCCCAGCGAAACCTTCTCCAGCCATGGGATATCATCAGGTTGTCGATGGCGGCCTTATCTTCCGGATGGTGCAAATAATATTCGGGGCTTTCGATCCGGCCTTTCAGGTCGGACGTAAGGTACAGATAGCCGGCGATGTCGTCTGCCGGAGCGGTCTGCAAAGAATCGATCCTGAATACCGACATAGAGCAATCAGCAGACAATGGCTGCCGGCCCAAAGCCGCCGCATTTATTTGCAAGCTAACTTTCTGCCGGGTAGTATAGCTGTTCTTATCCGTAGCAAGGTCCATATGCAGTTGCCGGGACGGGTGTTTGAATACCAGTCTTTCGCATATGGGATGTTTTTCCCCGTCAAAAATGGTCAGATGGGAAATACCGTCGCCCAGGCTGGCCTTGTCTATCAGGAAATCGGCCTTTCCTTCTTTGAGGACGGCTGTTTGAGAAACCTTTACTGTCCGGCGTGTATGTGCGATAAGATAGACGGAGCCGGAGGCCGTGGACTGCACGTTTACCCGGATGTGGTCATTGCCCTCTTCGGACACCGTCATCACCATGCCCTCCTTATAAGCGGTGGGTAAAAGATGGCTGATGGCTGTGCCGTCGGCCAGTCTGATGGTGCTGCGATAGCGATGGCCGGGGCGGGGTGTCAGCGTAAAGCTGCCGATGCCAAATTTCAATGGGCGGTAACGGACGACCGTGTCCTGGTCATCCTCTGTCACTATTCCCGTACAGTCGATGCCTCTGCCGTATTGGTCAGAGATCCTGAAAGCTACTTTACTGCTGATGTTCTCCACCAGGTTGCCTCCTTCGGGGAAGAAAGCGACTTCGTATTTGAGGGGAACCATCACAGCGGGCGTTTCCGCCGAGCCACGGGTATTGACAACGGTGACGGCTTTTTCGAAGAACCACTCTTCCCCGTAGTTCTTCATCCAGGAAGTATACGCCCGTAATTTATAATTCCCTGACCGGATGGTCAGCGGCACGAAGATGGAACCATGACCATGGCCGTCATTGAGACCGATCTTTGTCTGTAATACGGGCTTGTTGTTCTTATCCAGCCATTCCAGGTAGGCTACCTTGCTAAGGTCCAGCGGGTGATGACTGCCTGCGTCCACCACATATAATTTGAACCAGCATATCTCTCCTGCCAGATAGAATTCCTTATCGGTGTGTACATACACCTTCTCCTGCAGACGCTGGGACGCGTATTGATCCAGGTCTTTTTTCAGGGAAGCCGGTGGTGTATCCTGGGCGGAAGAGGATAGGGTTTGTGCGGCCAGCAGCAAAAAAAGGGGAATATATCTTGTCATCCGGGATGATTGTTTGTCGTTCATGGTTTTAATTTGGCCAGAAAGAGGGCTTGTTTGTGTTTCCGCCCTGGGTACGGCAGTCGACGCAGCTGGCGGTATTTCCCAGCCATCCGTCAGGCAGACCATTGGTATAGTGCATTTCCACCGGTACGAATCCGCCGCCGGGACCAAAAAAGCTCGTGAGGCTGGCGCTATCCAGCTTTACCAGGGTATCCGGCAATATGCATGTCATAAAATAACGCCACTCTTGCGGCAGCTGCGATCTGTCGATAAAGATCCTTTGCTGCTGTACCGTCCCGGCGGCAACAAATCCGATGACCTGCTCCGTGGGGTCGGTGAGACCATGGATATTTCCTTTCAGATAGGAGGGCTGGGCATCGAAGATGGACCCCAGGGTCTCCGTGTTCTTTTGCATCAGCGTTAAATAATTATATGCATCTTCCGTCAGGGCGTTCTGTTTGACGAGTATGCTGTATTTTATGCTCAGTTGGGGGTCGTCCTTCGAGATATGGGTAAGCAGCTGGCGGCTGATCACATCCTGCGATAGCTTGATGGAGCTGCCAAGCAGGATGGATGTGGAAGTATTATTTTTCCAGCAATAGTATATCTGGTCCTCCGGATGCCGGTCAACTACAAAAGGACTTTCTTTCTGGTATATGCCGCTGGAATATTCGGCAGCGCTATATTTCCATGTTTCCACATATTGCCATTGATAATAACGGGTGTTATTGGAAGCATCGTGTGTATTTGCGTATATGTTGACCCCGCTGTTATCGATTGACCAGCTGATGCTGTCGATGACCGGTGTATTCCTGAAAGGCACATAATCGGAAAGATAGTCTTTGTTGCCTGCCGTATGGATGCGCAGACGGTACTTGGCCGCGGGATTCAGGGGTAGCGTATCTATTCCATATACACCGTTGCCCAGCTCGTTGAGCGTGAAGATGGAATTGTCGTCCCCTTCCACCTGCAGATGGGCTTTTGTCTCCGCGGGAGGTTGTACATTGCCCGACACGGGGATGGTACGGCCCAGGTTAAACCGTGTGGGACCGTTACCCGAGATAAAGCCGTCCACCACCAGATAACCTGTAGGCGGCGACACATAGGGGCTGACATAAGGGTCTTTACAACGTATAAGCGCGAGGGTCAGCACCAGTAAAGAAGCTATATTTTTAAATGTCCGGGTCATGTGGCTGGCTTTAAAACCTGATATTAAAGTTGACATAAGGAATGGCGCTGCCGAAGATGGACAGCTTGTACCCATTGACGGCGCCGTTCTCGGATGTATAATATACTGAATAAGGGTTCCTTCTTCCCGTCAGATTGTATACGCCGATGGTCCAGGAATTATGCGTCTTTTGATGCACTTTATGGTTGCCATCGATATTCATCGAAAAGTCCGTGCGGAAATAATCCGGGATACGGAAAGCGTTCCTGTCTGCGTACAGGGTCCTCCAGGAGTTGGCATAATAAAAGATGCCGATAGGCAGGGTGATCGGGCGGCCTGTGCTGTAAGTAGCATTCAGGGACACGCTGAACCGATGGGAGAACCTGTAATTGCTGACCAGGGTCACGTCATGGGGTTTGTCATAGTTGGCGGGATAGAAGCTGCCGTTATTGATCAGCTCTCCCGCGTTGGGGTCGTCCTGCCGGAGTAGGGTGCGTGACCAGGTGTAGCTAAGCCAGCCGTTGAATTTGCCGGTGAGCTTTTTTATCAGCAGCTCGACGCCATAGGCTTTCCCTTTTGTCTGTATCACATCCGTCTCCATGTGATGGTTCATGACCAGCCTGGCGCCGCTTTTATAATCCAGGAAATTCCGGATCCTTTTGTAATATACTTCGACGGATGTCTCGATGGTATTCGATTTGAAGTTCCTGTACAGACCCAGCGAGACCTGGTCCCCTGTCTGGGGCCGGATATTGGGGTCGCTGAGCTTCCAGATGTCCGTGGGCGCCATGGCAGTAGTATTGGATATGGCATGGATGTACTGGCGCTGGGTGTTGTAACCCGCTTTGATGGAAAAGTTCTCCGTAATGATGTACCGGGCGGACAGCCGGTATTCAGGGTTGCCATATGTCTTTATAAACGCTCCCGGGCCATAGTTCTTTGTGCTGATGAGATTGTCGTTATTGATAGGCTGTCCCGGGGAGTAATTGTTCACCTGGTTCGGGCCAAGATAGCTGTACATGGAATAGCGAAGACCTGCTTCCAGGGACAGTGCGCTGCTGATGTTGTAGCGATCGCTGATGTATACGGCGCTTTCCAGGGCCTGCTCGGGCGCCAGGACATCCGGGACAACCAGGGAGGAACTGCCCACCGGCTTATAAGAGCCGGGATGCAGCTTGTACCGCAGCGTATTCAGGCCGAACTCGAGGGTATGGACCGAACTGAGGAACCAGGAGAAGTGCGCCCTCAAATACAGCTGGTTTATATCAAAGCCCAGCTTGTATGCGTTGACGGGATTTGCCGTGCTGGATATATTGTACTGATAGCGATCGTAGCCGGCAGATACCAGGCTGTATATCTTGTTGGAAAAGACATGTTTCCATTTCACGCCGATGTTACGGTTGCCATAGCTGTACGTGGTGTCATTGTTGAGATTGAAACGGTCCTGGCTCAGATAACCCGTGAAGTAGAGGCTATTGTTCTTATTGATCTCGTGGCTGATGTTGAGATTGATGTCATAGAAGGAGGCCCGGCTGTGCTTGTACTGATCCGGCAGGCGGGCCAGCAGCCAATTGGCATAGGTGGTCCTTCCTCCAAGGATAAACGAAGTTTTTTCTTTTACCAGGGGGCCTTCGATGTTAAAGCGGCTTGTCAGCAGGCCGATGCCCGCGGAGCCCGTGATCTCCTTTTTATTGCCTTCCCTGCTGTTGATGTCCAGCACCGAGGACAGACGGCCGCCGAACTTTGCGGGTATGCTGCTCTTATAGAGCTCCACGTCTTTTACCACTTCGGGATTGAACGCGGAGAACATGCCAAAAAAGTGGGCGGTGTTATAGATGGTGCCTTCATTGAACAATACCAGGTTCTGATCCGCCGAGCCGCCCCGGACGTTGAGCCCTGTGCTGGCTTCGCCTACTGTCTTTACGCCGGGCAGGGTCATGACCACCCGGAGGACGTCTGCCTCCCCGAATACCACAGGCACCTGCTTGATGGTCTTTATGTCTATCTTCTGTACGCCCATTTCCGTCCGTCTGACGTTGCTGGCTTTTTCTGCGGAGACGATGACCTTTTTTAGTGTCATGACCTGGGTCCGCAGGTCTATGTTCATTTTGCCGTCGCCATAAACCATCAGCAGTCTCCTGGTGTCCCGCATGCCGATGCTCTGGATATTGAGGATATGACGTCCTTTGGGCAATGAGATGGAATAATAGCCGTATTGATCGGAGAAGACGCCTATCCTTGGGTTTTCGACATAGATGGATGCCCCGGCAACGGGCTCGCCCGTCTTTGCGTCACGGGTATAGCCGGCCAGGTTGGCGATGCCATGAAGGGGACCGTTGACCTTGTCCCCAACCGTGTATAGCTTGTTCTCCAGCGCAGCGACCTGGAGGGAGCTGTTTTGCTCCTGTCTGCCGTGGGTGGTGTCTTCCATCGGGGAGGCCATCCTTGCCGTGTCTTTTTTGTCGAAAAAGCCGGGAGGCAAGTCAGTATGTATGGCTTCTCCCCGGGCGATAAAGACACGATACTGCCGGTCGATGGAGTAGGCGATGTCCTTCTCCGTGAAGATCGCGTCCAGCACTTTTGTGAATGGCTGTTGCCGGACAGTGACATCGACCCGGGTACTGTCGAAGTCCGTCGTATCGTAATAGAAGCGATGGTTTGTCTGTTTTTCCAGTTCTGCGAGGACATCCGCGATACGAACCTGCTTCATATCTATCGAGACAAGGGGGGCCTTTTGGGCAAGGGCTGTGCCGGCTGTCAGCGACAAGAAGATAAAGGTCAGTAGTCTGAAATGGTTGGGGGCAGTCATCGTGGCTTTTATTGTTGGTGCAGGCTGTCGTACCAGACCGCTGTTTTTATGAGGGTATTGTCCTTATCGTCCTGGAACCTGAGGCCGCCAGCACGCAGGAATTTTTTCAGATCCCGGCTTTTGTCCCTGAAGGCGCGCGTGAATCCTCTTTTATTGGAGAGGGAATACCAGGTATTG
>DASZVM010000701.1:0-3247 GCA_035547295.1 Puia sp.
CACATGATCCGAAGACCTATGCCGGCTGGCTGAACAACCCCGGCTATCATGGTTTTTCGGAGATGCTGTATGAATATACTTCTTCTTCGGCCAATAACGGCAGCGGGTTTGAAGGGCTGGGGGACGGCGTTCCATTCTGGACTATCACCTGCGGTATCGTCATGATCCTTTCCCGCTTCCTGCCCATTGTCGGGCCTGTGGCTATCGCCGGCACCCTTGCCAAGAAGAAATATGTGCCGGAAAGCGCAGGTACGCTTAAGACGGACACCAGCACTTTTGGTATCATGACCTTTGCGGTGATCATCATCGTAGCGGCCCTGTCTTTTTTCCCGTCGCTGGCGTTGGGACCGATTGCGGAGTTCTTTAGTATGATACACCTTTAATTCTGATGAATATGTCCAAGCATAATAGAACAAATAGATTATTCGAGCCGGCCCTGGTGCGGGAAGCCATCCGGCAGTCGCTGATCAAGCTCAATCCCCGCATCCTCTTCCGCAATCCCGTCATGTTTACCGTGGAAGTGGGCACAGCGGTCATGCTGGTCGTCTGTATCTGGATACTGGCAGGAGAAAAGTCGCAGGGGAGCTTTGTATATAATCTTCTTATCTTCCTAATCCTCTTCGTCACGCTGCTCTTTGCCAATTTTGCGGAGGCCATTGCCGAGGCGAGAGGCAAGGCGCAGGCGGATAGCCTGCGTAAGACGAGGGAAGACACGCCTGCTAAAAAAATATTTCCGGTGGGAGAGATCTATGTCGGCGAGATAAAGGTGGTCCCTTCCTCGCAGCTGAAAAAAGGAGATGTCTTTGTCTGTGAAGCAGGTGATACCATCCCCATGGATGGAGAGATCATCGAAGGACTGGCGACCATCGATGAGAGCGCTATCACCGGTGAAAGCGCCCCTGTGATCCGGGAGGCCGGAGGTGATAAGTCCAGCGTTACGGGCGGTACGAAAGTGCTGAGCGACAAGATAAAGGTGCGTGTGACCACAGAGCCCGGCGAAAGTTTTTTGGATAAGATGATCGCCCTTGTAGAAGGCGCGTCCAGGCAAAAGACACCCAATGAGATAGCCTTAACCATCCTGCTGGCCGGCTTTACCATCATCTTTATTATCGTGTGTGTCACGCTGAAGCCGTTTGGCGACTATGCCGGCACACCTATTACCATCGCGGCATTTATCTCTTTGTTCGTGTGTCTGATACCTACCACCATCGGCGGACTGCTGAGCGCCATCGGGATTGCGGGGATGGACAGGGCACTCAGGGCAAATGTGATCACCAAGAGCGGCAAGGCAGTGGAGACTGCGGGTGATCTGGACACGCTGTTGCTGGATAAGACGGGTACTATTACCATCGGCAACCGCAAGGCCACGCATTTCTGGCCTGCTCCGGATGTGGATGAGAAGGCTTTTATAGAAGCATGCGTATTGGCTTCCCTGGCGGATGAGACGCCTGAAGGGAAGTCCATCATCGAGCTTGCGGGGCTGAACACGCAGGCTTACCAGACAAAAAGCGCCCGTTTTGTCGCTTTTACAGCCGAGACGCGGTGCAGCGGCATCGATTTGCCGGAAGGTCCTGAGGAGGGCATCGATCTGATGGAAAGCCCCGGGTATGGGCAGGTAACAAGGGACGGGAGTGTCAGACCTCAGCATGGCATGTATATCCGTAAAGGCGCTTTTGACGCCATCAGGAGTCTCGTGGCGAGGGCCGGCAACAGCTTTCCCGAAGCCACGGAGCTCAAGGTAAAGGAGATCGCTTCCAATGGGGGGACGCCGCTGGCCGTTAGCCGGAACGGGAAAGCCCTTGGCGTCATAGAGCTGCAGGATATCATCAAGCCTGGCATACAGGAGCGTTTCGAGCGTCTGCGCAAGATGGGTGTAAAGACCGTAATGGTTACGGGCGACAATCCTCTCACGGCAAAGTATATTGCTGAAAAAGCCGGTGTGGACGACTTTATCGCGGAAGCCAAGCCGGAGGATAAAATGAATTATATAAGAAAAGAGCAGCAGGGTGGTAAACTGGTGGCTATGATGGGGGACGGCACCAATGATGCGCCGGCGCTGGCCCAGGCCGATGTAGGCGTGGCTATGAACAGTGGTACGCAGGCGGCCAAGGAGGCAGGCAACATGGTGGACTTGGACAATGATCCTACGAAGCTGATAGAGATCGTGGAGATAGGCAAGCAATTGCTGATGACCCGCGGTACGCTCACCACTTTTTCCATAGCCAATGACGTGGCGAAATATTTCGCTATCGTACCGGCCCTTTTTATCGCATCCATTCCCGGGTTGCAGGCGTTGAACATCATGCACCTGCATAGTCCGGAAAGCGCTATTCTTTCGGCCGTCATTTTCAATGCCATCATCATCCCGCTGCTGATACCCCTGGCCTTGCGGGGCATTGCCTACAAGCCTATCGGCGCCAGCGCGCTTCTGCGCCGCAATCTGCTGATATATGGTTTTGGCGGGATCGTGGTGCCTTTTATAGGAATAAAACTGATAGACCTTATCGTATCCGTCTGGTTTTAAAATTAAAAAATCATGAAGCAACATATTTTACCTGCTCTGAAGCTTACCGCCGTCTGTATCGGCTTCTTCTGCGGCGTTTATACTTTACTTATCTGGGTCATTGCCCAGGCGGCCCCGGCCCATGGTCTGGGAGAGACGGTATCCGTCAATGGGAAAGTAGTGGGTTTTGTGCTGGAGGGACAAAGTTTTACCCAGGACAAATATTTCTGGGGCCGTCCTTCGGCTGTGGGATATAATGCTGCCGGCAGTGCCGGGAGCAACAAAGGTCCTTCGAACCCGGATTATCTGAAAGATGTACAGTCGAAAATAGATACGTTCCTGGCTCATAACCCGGGGATAAAAAAAAGGGATATTCCTTCGGAATTAGTAACTTACTCAGGTGGCGGTCTGGATCCCGATATCTCTCCGGCGGGAGCTGCCGTACAGATGAAAAGGGTTGCTGCCGCCAGGGGGCTGCCGGAGGAGAAGGTCCGTCAGCTGGTGGAGCAGCATACGGAAGGACCGTTGTTGAGATTGTTCGGACCTTCTAAAATAAATGTACTGAAATTGAATATTGCGCTGGATAATTTGCGTTGATGGCCACAGGTGAAACCATAACGAATAATAAAGACCCCAATGTGCAGCATTTCCTGGAGCTGATCAGGAAGTCCCGGCGGGGAAAATTCAAGGTATATATCGGTATGAGCGCGGGGGTAGGCAAGACCTACCGCATGCTGCAGGAGG
>DASZVM010000702.1:0-5144 GCA_035547295.1 Puia sp.
ATATTATCAAACGGGGTTAAAGTAAAAATATTCGGGGAAGTTTTGTACATTGATAGCGAAAAGATCGCTATGATTGAACCCAAACGATTGTTCGACTGTATCCTTCCCGGGCAGGGGATACCTGTCATCCCGGATATGCTGGCTGGTAAAGAGAACGGCAATTGGAGAGCCTACAGTACCGAAGAGACAACAGCAACCATCCATAAGCTAAGTGCGGGTCTTCTGCGACTGGGCATCTCAGGGCAGGACGGCACTATCGAAGGCAGGGATAAAGTCGCCCTTATTTCCAAGAACCGTCCTGAGTGGATCATGCTGGACCTGGCGGTGCAGCAGATAGGCGCTATCCTTACACCCGTCTATCCTACCATCAGCGTTCATGAGCTGGAATTCATCCTCAACGATGCACAGGTGAAGCTGATCTTTGTCAATGACGAAGAGCTTTTCCATAAAGTGCTAAGCATACGTGACAGGGTACCCTCTCTGAAAAACATCTATACCTTCGAGCATGTAGCGCATGCCCATCACTGGAAAGAGCTGGTGACAGATGCCGGCACAGAGGAGCTTGCCCGTATTGCGGACATTCGCAGCAAGATAGGTCCGGAAGACCTGGCCACTATTATTTATACATCCGGTACAACGGGGACGCCCAAGGGGGTCATGCTATCCCACCATAACATCGTCAGCAATGTAATGTCCTGTATACCCTGTCTGCCCAGGGGGCCGTTGCGTACGCTCAGCTTTTTGCCCTTGAACCATATATACGAACGGATGCTGACCTACGTGTACCTTTTCAGCGGCAGCTCTATCTACTATGCGGAGAGCATGGATACCATCGGTGAGAACCTGAAAGAGGTAAAACCCCAGATGTTTGTCACGGTACCAAGGTTGCTGGAGAAGGTGTATGACCGGATCATGCTGAAAGGAGGTGAGTTGACGGGGATAAAGAAAAAACTCTTTTTTTGGGCACATGATCTGGCCACCCGGTACGAGATCAATAAATCAATGGGGGCATGGTACAGCCTGCAGCTGTCGTTGGCCAACAAGCTTATTTTCAGCAAATGGAGAGAGGCGCTGGGCAACAACATCACCTGTATCGCCAGTGGCGGCGCTGCCTGCCAGGTACGGCTGATCCGCATTTTTACGGCTGCCCGCATACCTATCCTGGAGGGTTACGGGCTGACCGAGACGTCTCCCGTCATCAGTGTAAACCGGCTGCAGACTGAAGAGCGGATGTTTGGCACCGTAGGTCCTGTTATCCCCGGCGTAGAGGTTAAGATCGCCGAAGACGGTGAGATCCTTTGTAAAGGCCCCAATGTAATGATGGGTTATTATAAACGTCCGGACCTTACGGCGGAGGCCATACCCGACGGATGGTTTCACACGGGTGACATAGGGATCATGGTAGAAGGAAAATATCTCAAGATCACGGATCGCAAGAAAGAGATGTTCAAGACAAGCGGTGGCAAATATGTCGCACCGCTGGCCATTGAAAGCAAGCTGAAAGAATCTCCTTATATAGAACAACTGATGGTAGTTGGGGCCGAAAGGAAATTTGTAGGCGCCCTTATTGTACCCTCCTTTTCCTATCTGCAGGAATGGTGCAAGCAAAATGATATTGATGCATCGTCACAGGAGGAAATGATCAAACATCCCAAGGTCATCGCTTTTTACCAGGAGATCATCGAAAGCTATAACAAGTACTTCAACCATGTCGAGCAGGTGAAGCGCTTCCGGCTGCTGCCGGCGGATTGGACGGTTGAGACGGGTGAAATGACACCCAAGCTCAGTCTCAAAAGAAAGGTGATCATGGAAAAATACCGTGACCTGATAGAGAGCATCTATAAAGAATAATACATCAATCCCTAAATTTCAGCATCGACCATCTTCCATTGCCTACTATGAGGAAAAGTACCAGCAGCAGGAATACGAAGATGGACAGCAGCAATTCGGAGAAAGGTCTGTACAGTTCCGGCGACAGATTGATAAAAAAGATCGCGCCCAGCAGGATCGGGATCTGGATGAGACAGGCGAACCTGGTGAGCACGCCCAGTATCAGCAGGATGCCTCCCAGCAGATGTGCGAAAGCGATGTAATTACTCATCAACATGGAAGAAAATGATCCGAAAGCCATTCTGTTGGTAATAAGGTTCAACATGGCGCCCATGTTATACAGGTATTCCACGCCTTTAAAGCAGAGGAATGCCCCGAGGGCAATGCGAACGATATCGAGCCATTGGGGATGGTGGGTATCACCCCAGTGCTCCACGCGTTGTACGAGGTTCATACGGCATCGTTTTTGGGTGAGAGAAGCGGTTTAAAAGAGCTTACCTAAATATAAGGTTTTTTTAGCTCATTTTCCGGATGAGTCCGCCAAGGACCTTTATTCCCTGTTCCACATCCTCATCCCAGGGCCGGGCGTAGCTGATGCGAAGACAGTTGGCAAAGCGGCCCTGAATGGAAAAGAGCTGTCCCGGTGCAACGGAGATATGGTGTTTTAATGCTTCCCGGTAAAGGAGATAGGCGTTGAGCTTTTTATCCAGCTCTACCCATAGTACAAAGCCGCCCTGGGGGCGGGAGACCTTTGTGTTCCCGGGGAAATACTGCATGATACCCTGCAGGTAGCGGAGGCATTGCGTGTGGAGGGCCTTTCGCAGCTTTTTGAGATGATATTCGTAACGTCCGATGCTTAGAAAATGTGCAATGGCATGTTGTGTAATAGTGACGCCTGTCACGGTATGCATCATCTTGTGACGGACCACTTGTTCTGTAAACCGGCCGGGGATGGCCCATCCGATGCGATAGCCGGGAGCGAGGGATTTGGACAGGCTGCTGCATTGAAGGACCCAGCCTTCCTTATCGTAAGTCTTGCATGTTTTTGGACGGTGGCGGCCGAAGTACAGCTCACCATAAATATCGTCTTCGATCAGGGGGATACGAGCGCTGGTCAGCAGCTCTACCAGGGCTTGTTTGTTCTCGTCAGGCATGCAGGAACCCAGCGGATTGCTGAAGCTGGGGACGAACACACAGGCTTTGATGGGGAATTTTTTTATCATGGAAGCCAGCAGGACGGGATCCACGCCCCTGAGGGGGTCCGAAGGGACTTCCAGCACTTTGAGACCGAGGCTGTCCAGTACCTGGAAGATCCCAAAGTAAGTGGGATTCTCGATGGCCACGGTGTCACCCGGCTGCGTAACGGCTTTCAGGCACATCACCAGGGCTTCCATGCACCCTGCTGTCACCACGACATCCTCTTCCGAGAATTTGCCGCCCCAATGAAAGGCCAGCTTTGCCAGCTGACGGCGCAGCTCTTTATTCCCCTGGATGTGCTCGTATTGTATCCCATGGTGCCTGGAAGAGCGCATGGCGTGCACCAGTGATTTATTCAGCCGTGCAACGGGCAGGAGGCTTGTGGGCGGGGCTGCTATGGAAAAGTTGATAAGGTCGTCAGAAGTGATGTCATTGAAGACGGCGGTGATCATCTCCCGGACGCTGACCTCGCTGGCCACCGGCTCTGGCTCTGCTATCCTTGGGAGGCCCGGCATCCGGCGGAAGTTAAAGCGTACGTAGTAGCCAGATTTAGGTCTGGCTTCTATAAGACCTTTCCCTTCCAGGTGGTAGTATGCCTGGAAAGCTGTACCCATGCTGATGCCGTACTCTTCGCTGAGCATACGGACAGAGGGGAGCTTGTCCCCTATCTTAAGGGTCTCCTCTCCTATCATTTTTTCCAGGCCTTCGGCTACCTGGAGGTAGAGATGGTCCTGGTCGTGGAATTTCTTTTTTGACATATTTGTGCCCGCTGTGCGTTGTGCGGTCTCTCATCTGATACAGTCAAAATTAATAAATCTGCATCTGTTTTATACCATATTTGATCCCGAAATTTGGAGATATGGAAAAAGAATACAGTTTGGATCCCGCCGACTGGGGAGAGCTTCGGCGGCTGGGCCATCGCATGCTGGATGATATGATGGATTATCTGAGCGCTGTCAGGGACAGACCGGCATGGGTGAATATGACGAAGGATGCGAGGGAGGGGTTAACGCAGCCTTTGCCGCAGGGAGCGCAGGATGCCGCGGATGTGTACGAAGATTTTTTTCATTTCGTGCTGCCTTATAACAAGGGGAACATACATCCCCGTTTCTGGTCGTGGGTGGAGGGCGGCGGCACGCCGTTCGGTATGCTGGCGGATATGCTGGCCAGCGGGATGAATGCCAATGTCGCCATTGGGAACCATGCGGCCATGTATGTAGACCTGCAGGTGCTGGAATGGAGCAAAGAGATGTTGGGCTTCCCTGCGTCTGCGTCCGGCATGTTGGTCAGCGGGGGATCCATTGCCAATATAACGGCGCTCATCGTAGCGAGAAATCATTTTCATGCGGGGGTGAAGCGAAAGGGTTTGCGGGCAGTGGAAGGGCAGATGATCGTATATGGATCTTCGGAGACGCACAACTGTGTGGCGAAGGGTGTAGAAGTCATTGGGCTTGGGAGCGATAATTTCCGCCAGGTGCCGGTGGATGAGGGCTATCGTGTGCGTACGGACGTGTTGCGGGCCATGATCAAAGAAGACCGCAAGGCCGGCCATCTTCCTTTTTGTCTTATCGGGAATGCGGGTACCGTCAATACGGGTGCCGTCGATGATCTGATGGAGCTGGCGAACATTGCACGGGAAGAAAGCTTGTGGTATCATATCGACGGGGCATTTGGCGCCGTCCCTTATATCCTGCCCGGGTTCAGGGACAAGCTGAAGGGTTTGGAGCTGGCGGACAGTCTCAGCTTTGATTTTCATAAATGGATGTACATGAATTATGAGGTAGGATGTGTCCTCGTGAGGGATGCGGCGGCGCACCGGGCGGCCTTTAGCACATCTGTGAATTATCTGATGCAGCATGAGCGGGGGCTGTCGGCGGGTCCCGGCTCTTTTACGAATTATGGGATGGAGCTGTCGCGTGGGTTCAAGTCCCTGAAAGTATGGATGCTGTTGAAGGAGCATGGCGTACAGGGATATGCAAGGCTGGTGCATCAAAACCTGCAGCAGGCGCAGTACCTGGGCGGGCTGATAGAAGAGAGCGTGGAGCTGGAGCTGCTGGCGGATGTGTCGCTGAATATCGTCTGTTACAGATGGAATCCGGGCGGGATAGAGGAGGAAG
>DASZVM010000703.1:0-3875 GCA_035547295.1 Puia sp.
ATATACGATGGACGCACCCGTCAACCCGCAGGCATGGGCAGAACAAAAAAGCGGACTACACCTGTCATTCGCTTCCACCGGCCACTCCTGGTTCAGGACAGAAGTCCCTGAACTAAAAGAGACGGACACCTGGAAGGCCACAGGCTGGCGGGGCGAAAGGTTGAACGCCCAGCTGCTGGTATGGTCGCCGGACACCCTCGAACAGGTGAGGGTCATCGCCAAAGATTTCGTAAACGCCGCCGGCAAGACCATCAGCCATAAGCACATCACGTTGAACCTCGTCCGCTATGTCCTCTCCAATTATCCTTACGGAGCAAAAGACGCCGTATGCGGCCCCACTCCCTATAAGAACGGATATCTTATGCCCGACAGGTTCGAACCCCTGGAACCTTTCCAACTGCCCGGCAGGACCGTAAGACCCATCTGGTTGTCGGTGGATGTACCGGCGGATGCGGTCCCCGGTGTCTACAAAGGCATCGCCACCGTAAGCACCACAACCACAACCCACAGCTACAGATAAGCATAGAAGTCCAGTCCGAAGTGCTTCCTCCGCCCCATGAATGGCATTACAGACTCGATCTGTGGCAGAACCCCTGGGTCATTGCCTGGCGCAACCACCTGCAGCCCTGGTCGGAAGAACATAAGATCCTATTAAAAAAGCACCTGCAGCTGTATGCGGACGCAGGCGGCAAATACATCACCACCTATGCCGTACATTCTCCCTGGGCCGACAATTCCTATATGATCGAAGGCGGCATGATCGACTGGATAAAAAGGAAGGACGGAAAATGGCGGTACGACTTTACCATCTTCGATACCTATGTGGCCCTTGCCATGCAGACCGGCATCGACAAGGCCATTACCATATACACGCCCGTGTCCTGGGGAGACCGCTTCCGCTACACGGACGAAGCCACCGGTAATAAAATTTACGCCACCTGGCCTCCCGGCTCAGATGAATACATCGCCCGGTGGAACGACTTCCTTACGGCCCTGAAGACACACCTGAAAGAAAAAGGCTGGTTCACCAAAACCTACATCGGCATCAACGAGAGCGAGATGAACCAGACCCTGGCAGCTATAAGGGTGATAAAAAAACATTCGAAGGACTGGAAGATCACCTATGCAGGCAATTGGCATAAGGAGCTGGACGGGCTGCTGGATGATTATTCTTACCTGTACGGCTATGAGCCCACGCCGGAAGAGCAGAAAACCCGTGCCGCCAGGGGCGCCACTTCCACCTATTATGTCTGTTGCAACCCGGCCAAGCCGAACAATTTCGTTTTCTCACCACCCGTTGAAGGTCGGTGGATCAGTTGGTACGCTGCTGCTGCCGGCTATAATGGGTTCCTGCGCTGGGCCTACGATGCATGGCCCGAAGACCCCGTGAGGGACGCCCGTTTCGGCAGTTGGCCGGCAGGGGATTGCTTTCTCGTATATCCCGGTGCCAATAGCTGTATCCGTTATGAAAAGCTCAGGGAGGGCATCGTAGACTTTGAGAAGATGCGGATACTAAAACAACTGGCCGCAAACCGCGCGGACCGGATACAAAAAATCTACAAGTCATTGGAAGATCATTTGAGAACCTTCACGACGGAACACGACTTCAACGAGGAGAAGCTCACCGCTGATATAGAAAAGGGCAGAAGTCTCATCGACGAACTGAGCAGAAAGCTGAAATAAACATCATTGCCGCGGAGCGGTCCCGATCCATCCGTTCAGCTGCATCCAATGTCTGCACCTATCCATCCAATGCTCATCCTTCACCGGCAAATGCAGGCCGAACCCATGCCCTCCTTTCTGATAGATATGCAATTCGGCAGGAACATGATGAGCCGTCAACGCCTGGTAAAAGAGGATACTGTTCTGCGGGGAAACGCCATCATCATCCTGCGCATGCACAAGGAAGGTGGGAGGGGTCCTGTCCGTCACCTGCAGCTCATTGCTGAAATACTTCAACAGGCTGTCGGAAGCATGAGCCCCCAGGAGCTTGTTAAACGACCCCTTATGAGAAACCCGTTCATCGCTGCTGACCACGGGATAACCCAGGATCATCCAGTCGGGCCGGGCACTGATACTGTCGGCATCGGGTACCAGCACTTTGTCAAAATGCGTACCTGCCGTGGAAGCCAGATGCCCTCCGGCAGAAAAGCCCATGATCCCCACACGTCCCGGATCGATATGCCATTGACGTGCATGACGCCGTACCTGTAGAATGGCTTCCTGGGCATCCTGCAGAGGAGCGATGGAAGGATCTATACAGTAAGCGCTGTCGGGAATGCGATAGGTAAGGACAAAAGCGGCAACGCCCCAGCTGTTCAGCACCTTTGCCTCATCATAGCCTTCGATGTTCACCGCGTTGATCCAGTAGCCGCCGCCAGGGCAGATGACAACGGCAGGTACGTTCCCTTGCGCATGCTGCGGAAGGAACAACGTAAGCGTGGGACGGGAGATCTTACCCACCAGCAAAACGCCCTTTTCATTCGTCTCCCTTGTCTCTTCATTGACATGGGGTATGGAATTGGGAATGCTGTCGGGGAAATACAGGGGAATAACTTTCTGTGCATAGGCATTCACCCGGACAAAACAGGATAGCACGAAGACGGACAAAATGGTATATCGCATATACGAATGTAGCGTTTTTGAAAAATAAATGTACCTTCAATGTGGAAGAGGAAGGCGAACATGGATTATAATAACATCGATACTGCCATATTGCTCCGACTGCTTAAGGTCGATGATGAGGCTGCATTCAAAGAGCTCTATAGCCGCAAATGGAAAGGAACATATACCCATTGCCTCCGGAAGATCCACCACCGGCAAGCCGCCGAAGAGCTGGTGCAAAATATCTGGGCCGGTCTGTGGAACCACCGGCACACATCCACCATCGACAACCTGGACAGCTATCTGAAAGCCGCCGTCAAATACCAGGTCATCAATTACATAAAGTCCACGCTCCTGAGATCGCAAAAGCTGACAGCCGCCTCACGGCAGATAAAAGGAGATGCCCTCAGCACCGAAGCCGATACAGATGTACTGGTAAAGGAACTATCAGCCGCCATTGAAAATGCCATCGATGCCCTGCCCGAAAAAACAGGTCGGGTATTCCGGTTAAGCAGGATTGAAAACCATTCAGTTAGAGATATCTCCCGGGAGATGAACATTTCGGAAAAGGCAGTGGAATATCATATTACAAAATCCCTCAAGCTCATACGCCTCCGTCTGAAGGAATACAATCTGCTGCTGCTGCTCATACTGATCATACTTGAACGCTAAAAAAAACTCTCATTTTCTTTAGGGGTTCACCGGGTCCGGCTGACTATACTGTCAGCAACACCGATCATATGGACAGGAACGCTTTTCATGGTCTTTTAAAAAAATATCTGGACGGCAAATGCACCGAAGAGGAAAAGGTCATCATCGACAAATGGTACGATCTGCTGGATGACACTGATGTGCAGGCCTCAGCCGGGGATGACCAGGAGTTGGAAGACCTCGAAGACCGCCTCTGGAATAAGATACACGGCGACATCCGGATAGCCCCGGACCGTCCGGAAAAAGCGTCCCGCAGCCGGGTCCTGTCCATAACCCGCGCTCACAGGAAATACTGGTACGCCGCCGCCATGGTGATCGTGATCGCCGGCATCGGGTTATTGCTCATGCACAAAATGCCATCAAGACCTCAAAATGAAAAGCCCCATCAGGAGGTGGCTGGAAGTACCGGCAGCGGTCAACGCCAGGTCATCGTCCTGGAAGACGGCAGCAGGATAACGCTTGCCACCGGCAGCAAGCTGGATTACCCGACCCATTTTGGAAAGACAAAGCGAGAAGTATACCTCAGCGGCGAAGCATTTTTTGAAGTGACGAAGGACCCG
>DASZVM010000704.1:0-5848 GCA_035547295.1 Puia sp.
CCATTGGTCCGCATGGCCCTCCACTTGTAATGGTCGCCATACAGCCACACCTGCGTGAGGTTCCCGAATTGATGATCGGCGGCTATTTGCTGAGGGGAGAGATGACAGTGATAATCGATGATCGGCATCTCCTTCGCATAATCATGATACAATTGCTGCGCCGCCTTGGTATGCAGTAAAAAGTTTTCGTCCAAAAAATTCTTCATAGCACTTTTATTTCTGTTATGATCCACTTTACAAGATCGTTTGCGGCATTATAGTTCTCATATTCTGCCGGCAGTTTTCTTCCATCGAGATATTCGTTGTAAAACCAGGGGTCCCCCACCGCAAATACCGTCCCTTTTCCAACTTTCGACACTGCCATGATCACATCTCCTTTGTCCGTATACACAGGCCGTGCCGGGGGGCTCAATTTCAGCGTACTGAGCTCCTTTATATAAATTTTATGCGTTGTTTTGAATATCCCATCCTGCCCTGTCATGATAAACGCCCCCTGCTCATAGTTATGCCCGGTCACCGGGTTGCGGCAGTCCTGGTTGAAATGGATCCCAAACCTCTCTGCAAGCCGGTTAAAATGAGGGAATTCGGCATTGGCGGAATCGTTGCTCATCAGCACGAGGACACCGCCCGCTTTTACCCAGTCATGAATGGCCCGTATGTCCGCCTCGCCGGGGTAATGGGGAGAAGGGTTTTCCTTCTCGTTGTCAGGGTCTGCGATAATATACACCGAGGCCTTCTTCAGCTTTTCTGCCGTAGGCACCGCCGCCAGCGAATCCGTCCGCAATCCGTAGCGCCTGAAGATATCTCCCCATAACGAAAAACCGCTGCTGGCATTGTCTTCCCAGGTATAATGATATCGGACGGAAGCCCCGGTGATATCCCTGCGATGCTCGTTGTTATAGTAATAATCCAGCAGCACCGTCCTGCCCTTGCCCGATCCGAGAGTGGATAGTTGCTCCATTTCACCGGCGGCCAGTAAAAAAGACCCCATGCCTTTGGGATCGTTAGACACCACCTTTTCATTGGTATAATAAGCATAGCTGCCGTCCCTGTAGGGCTGACCGCCCAGTCCGCTGACACTCACGGTACCCTGGAGACTGGTGAGGCCTGCCGCGTCCGTGGTGATAAAAGTCTTCAGGATGCCTGCGTAGCCTTTTTTTGCAGCGGGCAGGTAAGTCGCCGGCAGGTAACCCATGCGCGCGGCTTTTGCCAAGGTATATACGAACATGCAGCTGGCGGAAGCTTCCGGATAGTTGCCCGCGGCGCCCGGCTTGTCAAGAACATCCCACCAGAGCCCGGTGCCCGCATCCTGGACTTTTTCCACGGCAACGGCGTACCGCTGCAGGATGGCAAGCAATGCCTTACGTTCCGGATGGTCCCTGGGAAAATAATCCAGGACATCCACCAGCGCCATACCATACCAGCCCATGGCGCGTGCCCAGAAATTTGGCGAATGCCCCGTGCCCTTGTCTGCCCATTTTTCCATTCCGGACTCATCCCATCCATGATAAAGCAGCCCTGTCTTCACATCCCGGGTATGCCGCTCGATCAGGATAAACTGCCGGGCAATATCGTTGAACAGGCTGTCCTCATGGAACGTTGCGGCCCATTCCGCAAAAAAGGGCTGTGCCATATACAGCCCATCCAGCCACACCTGCCGGGTATACTTTTTCTTATGCCAGAAACTGCCTTCGTCCGTACGGGGCTGTTCCCGCAGCTGACGGCGTAAAAGCGCGGCAGCCTTATAATATTTTTCCTGCCCCGTAACCTTATACATAAGGAGCAGCAGCCTTCCGCCGAGGATATTGTCCAGGTTATAATCCTCCGGCTTATACGTAAGGATATTGCCTTCCTTGTCCACCAGCCTGTCGATATGATGCTGTATATATTTGAAATAACGGGCGTCCCCCGTATTATACCAGCAGCTCTCCATCCCCTCCCAAACGACCCCCTGATCATAGGTCCAGCGGGACGCCTTGTTTTCACCCGTGTCCTTCCAGAGAGCCATGGCAGTGGCCGCTATCCGGGCGGAAGGGGTGTTCCCGGCTTCCAGGGGAGGCTGAGCCTGCAATCCGGCACAAAACAACAATGGGGCGAATAATAGATATCGCATTGGGACAATGTTAGAAAGTATTTTCTCACCGTCAGGCCATATCGCCCTTTTTTTTTACGCAAACGTTATCGTATATATTCTATTCTACAGGCACAACTTGCTTTAGCTCATTGCTTTTGTAGGCTGCTGTAATGACCCGGATGATATCGATGCCTTCTTCCGGCGTGACGGGCACAGGCTTATTGTTACGGATGGCTTCATACATCCCTGCGTAAAAATCTCCATAATCCCCTTTTTGGGAAGGGATCAGCTCCCGGATGACCTTACCGTCCCGTTCCGTATGTAACAGTCCCTTTCCGCTATCCGGCTCGATACCCCAGTCTTTTTCATCCGGCATGGCGCCCGCCAGCAAACGCTGCTCCTGGGGGTCGGCCTTGGGCTTTAAAAAAGTACCCAGGGTGCCATAAATGGCCGTGGCAGGCACTGCCTCCCGGACAAGATAGCTGGACTTCAACCTCACCCGCAGGTTGCGCCGGGCAGGATAGAACAGCAGCAGCTCCATATAATCATCCACCCTGGAGATAGGCCGTATGATGCCGATGTCCGCAAACACGGCGGAAGGCATGCCAAACAATTGCAGCGCCTGGTCCAGCAAATGCGAACCCAGGTCATACAGCAGCCCCCGCCCGGGACCAGGTGTTTCCTTATGCACCTTGGGACTCAATGCTGTCGTGTACCTGTCATAATGCAGCTCGGCTTCCACGATCTCACCCAGCCAGCCTTCCTCCACGATCTTTTTCACCGTCCTGGAATCACTGTCATACCGCCGGCTCTGAAAGACGGCCAGCTTCTTTCCCTTCTCCAGCGCAAGCGCCTCCAGCTCCATGCCCTCCTCCACCGTCACCGTAAAGGGTTTTTCCACCACGGCGTGCTTGCCTGCGTTCAATACAGCCCTGGTAAATTCGTAATGCGTATAATTGGGGGTATTGACGACTACCAGCTCGATGGCATCGTCCTGCAATATTTCTTCAAAGCTCCGGTATACATGTACATAGGGATACAGCGCTTTTGAAAGGTTCTTCTCCCTTTCCCAGATAGCATATAATTCAAATCCGGGGTTGAGGTGCAGGAAGGGGGCATGGAATACACGCCCGGACATTCCGAAGGATAGCAAGGCTGTCTTGATGGGTGCCATAATAAATAATTATTTTGTCTGCAGAGCATTGGCGGTTGCCCCGTAATTAAACACTGCCTTCGATGCACCGGTACCGATCACCCGGATATTCGCGCACTGGTCCCCATTGATGCTAAAAAGCGTTTTAGCACGGGGGTCGTATTGAATATTATCCAGAACAAGGTCCTTGCTGTTCTCTATATAGACCACAGGGTCAGTATGGGCGGTGATCAGCCTGATATTTGTAAGGTTGATCTTCTCCGCCGCGGTCAGCTCAGCTCCCTTATCCACCCTGAGCACCATATTCTCCAGGTAGATGTCACCGATATGCATCTCCGGCAAGCCGCGCACAAAGATACCTTCTTCAGCGCCATCACAAACAATATTGCTGATATGAATATCCCGGAATTTCGGAGTGGCTTCCGTCACGGGAGGCAGTGCCTGGGCAGGCTTCCCATAGGTCTCTGCCAGCGAAGGCGCCTTTGAGAAATAATACATATCCAGAAAGACGGCCTGATGGACGATATTCCGCATGCTGATATCCTTTACAAATATCTTTTCCACTACGCCGCCCCTGCCCCGGGTGGTCTTGAAGCGAAGACCTATGTCCGTACCGATAAAACTGCAATCGCTGACAAAGATGTTCCGGGCGCCGCCGGACATTTCGCTGCCGATGACAAATCCGCCGTGGGCATGGTATACGATATCATTACGGACAATGACGTTCTCGGTGGGTTTACCCCGCTTTCGCCCCTCCTCGTCACGTCCGGATTTTATACAGATGCCATCGTCCCCGGCATCAAAAGTGCTGTTCTCCACCAGTACGTTCCTGCAGGACTCCAGGTCGACCCCGTCCCCATTGGCCGCATACCAGGGATTGCGGACATGGACGTCCCGCAGGGTGAGATCCTCGCAAAGCAAGGGATGCAGACACCAGGCGGGAGAGTTCTGAAAGCTGGGCCCTTCCAATACTACCTTTTTGCAACGGGTAAGCACCAGCAGATTGGGCCGGAGAAAATCCTTTATATCTTCAAAGCTGCTCAAAGGAACACCGGGTTTTAGCACCCCGGCATCCTTTGTCTTCGACCCTTTCAGGGACTTTTCAGAAGGATACCAGGTCTTTCCATTTTCATTGAGCACGCCTCCGGCGGCGACCTTATCTTTCCATTCCGCCTCCGGCACCCTGTCCCTGGCCAGCATACGCCAGGCGTCGCCGTTGCCATCGATGACACCCCCGCCCGTAATGGCGACATTCTCCAGGTCCGTTCCGGAAATAGGGGATTGACACCGGGCCGCGGGATGACCTTCATAGTTGCCTTCCACCAGCGGGTACTGATCGAAGTCGGCCGTAAACTGTAATATGGCCGCCCTGTCGATATGGAGATTGACATTGCTCCGCAGCACCAGCGGCCCTGTGAGCCAGTAACCGGCAGGCACCAGCACAACGCCCCCGCCCTTTTTACCCGCATCCGTAATGGCAGCATTGATGGCAGCCGTATTCAGCCGTACGGGGTCCTGTACAGCGCCGTAATCAATGATATTAAAGGTATCTTTCTTAAAAACAGGGTACTGGATCGTGGGCAAATGGTCCCATGAATAATCCTGTGATCTTGCGGTGCTCATTGCTATGACCGCGAGCAATCCGATAGTGAGCTTCTTCTTCATTTTCTATATTTACGATCCAATGCTAATAAGAAGTTCTTGAAAAAAGGGCCGGCACCGGGGGTTTATTTACGCAATCGTTCCCGGCTACATTGCCAGTTCAGGCAATTAATTGCCTGGTGTAACCGGATCCTATTTGCCGCTGTAAATAGCGCCCGTACGCAGCCGTAAAGAAGCGCCCTGCCTGCCCGCAAAATGCCCCCGTATCTCCGCCAGTATGGAGAGGGCGATCTCTTCGGGAGTGGTGGCGCCGATGTCGAGACCGGCAGGTGAATAGATGCGACGGCGGTCCGGCTCGCTGACGGGACGCCCTTCTGCCGCTAACGCGGCATACATCCTTTCCGTCCGTTTGCGGGGCCCCAATATCCCGATGTATGAGGCAGCCGTCGCCAAAGCCTGGGGCAGCCGGCGCAGATCTGTTCTATAATCGTGGGTCATCAGCACGATGGCCGTATAAGCATCAACGGGAGATATCTCCTCCTCCGACTGATCTATTACCCTTCCCGCCAATGAGGACAATGCTTTGTCAGCACGTAACAGGTGGGTCACAAGGGTCGTGTCCCACCCCAGCTCCACGCTCATGCGCAGGAATGGATAAATATCGTTGTTATTTCCATAGACCATCACCTGTATGGACGGCAGGACGATCTCGATAAAGAGGGTGACGCCATTCCCATAGGCGATCGTCCGGGACTGGAGGATTGAGAGGCCATCGTATATGTCCGGCAGCGGATCCGGAAAAGAAAGATCCCGGGAAAAAGTTTCCTCTTTGAAAATAAACGTATGTCCTAAACGGGGACCGCCGGTGACGGTGACGAGACACACCGGCCGGCGGATGTGGATGAGCGTTGATAATATCTGGACGGGATTACGCGGATCATCCGGGTCCAGTGGCGTAAACAGCACGTCGATGATACCCTGACACCCCAATCCCACCCCCACCTGGTGATCGTCTTCCT
>DASZVM010000705.1:0-4276 GCA_035547295.1 Puia sp.
GACCCCGGCCGCTGTGCCGTCACCATACCTTATAAATGGTTTACAAAAAACCCCTTCCGCTCCACCTACTTTGCATGTCTCGGCATGGCCGCAGAGATGAGCACCGGCGTCCTGGCGATGGCGCACATCCGGGGCCGGAAACCTTCCTTATCCATGCTTGTCGTAGGGTTGGAAGCGACTTACTTTAAAAAAGCTACAGGCCGCACGCTTTTCGTATGCACGGATGGATCGATAATACAGAAAGCCGTCGAACAAGCCATTGTCACCGGTGAAGCTACCACCGTCCGGGCCTGTTCCATCGGCACCGGCGAAGCTGGAGAAGTGATTGCCGAGTTTTTTATCACCTGGTCATTCAAAATCAGGCGTAGCCCGCAGACCATCACTGTACAATAATAATAACAGGAAGAAAGGTACAGTAGGTATACTATACCTTTTTCGAAGTAGCGATACATTCATATGTATTGGTTTGGTTTTTCGGGGTATGCCGGGAAGATAAGAGTAACTAGGTACCATAACCGACGAGACAAAATAGGGATTTTTACATCAGTCATTAATGACGGCGCCTGTCAGAGGATCGATGATTTTTGATATGTGGAAATGGAGAATGTATAAACAGGGCGCATTCACCTTTATCACACGGGACCCTATATGAAATGTTAGTAAAGAAATGAACGATTTATAAATAAATCTTTACCTTCAATCCTACTATAAAAAATACATATGAAGATTGCTTTTCACGGGGCCGCCCGTGTTGTCACCGGATCCAAGCACCTGCTCACGCTAAAGAATGGAAAAAAGTATTTGCTCGACTGCGGCATGTTCCAGGGAATGGGCTCCAGGACGGATGAGCTCAACCGTAACTGGGGTTTTGTCCCCGAAGAGGTCGACACCCTCATTCTTTCCCACGCGCATATCGATCACAGCGGTCTTATACCCAAGCTCGTAAAGGACGGTTTTAAAGGAAGGGTCTTCTGTACGCCAGCTACAAAAGAGTTGTCGGGCATCCTGCTGGAAGATTCCGCCGGTATACAGGAAGATGAGGTCAAATACGCCAATAAAAAAAGGGCCCAGGAAGGACTGCCGTACCTGCAGCCCCTATATACAGAGGAGGACGCTAAAAATGCCATGCAGCATTTCAATACCGTGGAATATGATACCTGGCATGCCATCGATGAAGACGTACAGGTCCTGTTCACCGACGCGGGACACATCATTGGCAGCGCAGCCGTGAGTCTGCGTATAAAGGAAGACGGCAGGGAGGTACACCTCACCTTCAGCGGTGACGTGGGACGCTACAGGGATGTCATCCTGAAATCCCCCGAAGAGTTCCCGCAGGCCGATTTTATCCTTATCGAGTCTACTTATGGCAACAGTCTGCATGATCCCGCCGACACTACATCGGACTTGCTATTGAAATGGATCGTACGCACTTGCCTGGAAAAAAAAGGCAAGCTGATCATACCCGCCTTTAGCGTGGGCCGCACCCAGGAATTACTGTTTGCCCTCAATACCCTGGAGGAGGAGCACCGGTTGCCTCCGCTGGACTACTTTGTGGACAGCCCCCTCAGCATCTCTGCTACCGAGGTCGTCAAAAAATATCCGCATCTGTTCAATAAGACCATCCAAAAAGTGCTGGAGACCGACAACGATCCCTTTTCCTTTAAAGGGTTGAAGTACGTCAGGACCGTGGCGGAATCCAAGTTATTGAACTTTCGCAGCGAGCCTTGCGTCATCATCTCCGCCAGCGGCATGGCGGATGCCGGCCGGGTAAAACACCATATCAATAACAATGTGGAGAATTCCCGCAACACCATCCTGATGGTGGGCTATTGCGAACCTCATTCCCTTGGCGGCCGGCTGATGGCAGGAGCCAAAGAAGTCCATATTTTTGGGGCGCTCCGGGAGGTGAACGCCGAAATAGGCAGCATCCGCAGCATGAGCGCTCACGGCGATTTTGAGGATCTCAGCCAGTTCTTATCCTCCCAGGACCCCAGACAGGTGAAGCGGCTGTTTATCGTCCATGGGGAATATGACGTCCAGCAGGCTTTTAGGGACAGGCTCATCCGGAAAGGGTTCACCGATGTGGAGATACCAGAGCTGCACTATGAGATAGGGTTGACCTGATATAAGGGGAAATTGTACTTTGATCCCTACATTCCGGTATTTCATGGATAATTATTGCCGGATGGTCCCTGAATGGGTATTTTGCACAAAATGCTGACTATGATCCGCCTGCTTTCCAGGTATAAATGGCATATCGTCTGTTGGGCGATCTATTTTATATTCTGGATCCCATTTTCCGCCTACCAGTACGGTAACACTTACGGGAAGGCGGCGCTTTATACCACCGCCTGGTTCATCGGGCAGGCCTGCAGCGCCTACCTGACTGTTTATTGGCTGATGCCAAAATACTTCAACCGCCGGCGTTATCTTCTTTTTACCCTGCTTTACCTGGCTGTGTTGGTTTTCTCCTCCGCCGTCATCTTTGTCTTTATGATGGCGATCCAGGCAGGTCTGCATCTGCCGCAGGTGACCCCGTCAGGTAAGGAGATTTCCTATCTGATGACCGGGAATTTTTATTGTTCCTTCCTGGCCGTGGCCGTCAAGACCATACGGGACAAGATCCGTACAGACAGGCGGACGGCCCTGCTGGAAAAAGAGAAGACGGACAGTGAGCTGCGCTTTCTCAAATCCCAGATGAACCCGCACTTCCTGTTCAATGCCATCAACAGCATCTATGTCCTTATCAGGAAGGACCCGGATTTCGCCGGTCATACCCTGGTGAAATTTGCCGATATGCTCCGTTATCAGCTCTATGAATGCAACGCGGATGTCATACCCATCGAAAAGGAGATAGGTTACCTGGACAATTATATCCAATTGGAGAAGCTGCGCAAGGGCGATCTCATCCGGACCCATTATCATGTCAGCACGTCCACCGGCAAATTTTCCATCGCCCCTCTGCTGCTGATACCCTTTGTTGAAAATGCTTTTAAATACGTATCCAATTGCCCTGAGAAGGATAACTTTGTAACAGTAGATCTCAACTTCCAGGACGATATTTTTGAGCTCAGCGTAGAGAATTCCATGGATGAGGAAGCAATGATGCCAAAGGAAAAGGCCTGGGGAGGTATTGGGTTGGAGAATGTCAGACGAAGGCTGCAGCTGATATATGACGGTCGTCATGCCCTGGATATCAGCTCCCGGGATGGCGTCTTCTCCGTCCTGCTCACGATCAGGGTAGCATGAAGATACATGACCTCGTCAATTGTTGTGGCTGGCATGATAGATGGTTTTTCCGTCCGCGGTCTTCAGGTCCACGAACTCCACCTCGCAAAGTCCGTTGGATATAAAGCCGACACCGGTGATCAGTCCGCAGGACTGTGTATAGGAACAGGCAAGGGCGTCCTTGCCGTTGATACGGATACTCACCTTTTTATCCCTCACCGAGAACTCCATGTCCTGCCATTCCCGGAGGTTGGCGCCTAGTCCGGAAAGGTCATGGCTCTTTCCGTCGAACGAGCGTTCCCCGAAATAGGCCGTCAGTTCGCTGGTACACCCCTTCAACGTGCTGTTGAAGATCATAAAATAATGCTGACAATACACTTCGCAGCCCAGCCTGGGACAGGATTCATTGTTCACTTCCTTTACCCTTACCCTGCACCTCAACGTAAAGTTGTCGCTGCTGTATTCGATTTTTGAAGGAGAGTACACCGAAACAAAGGTATTTTCCTTTTGTACGTCGATCTTGCTGCCCGCCAGGTCATCCAAAGAGAAATTTGTCATACCGGTCCCGGAATCGTGTGCGGGCCTGATATATTTTGGCTTGCCGCCGGGGGCATGCTCGATGGCATAATAGAGCCACCTGTCGGTGGGGATGCTGACAGGCGCCGTTCTTATGATCTTATTGTCGGCTATCAGCTTGGCCGTGTGGTACCCCGGTTCATAATAGATATCCGTCAGGGTATGATTGTTCTTGTAAACCCTGACCCTCCTGTTCCAGTCCCAGGACTGCTGGATAAAAAAGCTGTCCGCGTCTACCGAATCCACATTGTATTTAAATATTACCGTATTGGGGATATCGTTGCCCGTCACCTTGGTGGCGGAGAACCGGGCTTTGTCGATGTTTTTCGGTCCCGGTTTGCTGGACATCAGGATGGCCAGCGTGCCCGCGCCGGCCAGGATCAGTACAACACCCGCGATGATATAACGGGAACGCCGGCCTGGCGCACTTTGCACTGGCGGATGGCTATGTCCGGCTGCCGATGGAGGCTGA
>DASZVM010000706.1:0-1758 GCA_035547295.1 Puia sp.
CGTTGGAAAACCCTCTCACCAAATACCCCAAGCCACCCTTCAATGTACAGACGCAGCCCTGGCCGGGTCTTGCAAGCAAGATGGACCCCCGTCCGGATCATGGCGAGACAAGCTATAAAGGTTCGGGCCGGCTGGCGGGGAGAAAGGCATTGATCACGGGAGGGGATTCGGGTATGGGACGTGCGGCTGCCATCGCTTTTGCCAGGGAAGGGGCGGATGTGGCTATCAATTATTATCCCACCGAAGAGCCGGATGCGCGTGAGGTCATCGAACTGATACAGAAAGAAGGACGGAAGGCGGTGGCCATTCCCGGTGATCTGCGGGATGAGAAGTTCTGTGAAAAGCTTGTGGATGAAGCTGTACGCGGCCTGGGTGGTCTCGATATCCTGGTAAGCAATGCAGGAAGACAACAATCCCGTGCCTCCATACTGGACCTGTCCACGGAAGATTTTGATTCGACGATGAAGACGAATATCTATGCGCCTTTCTGGATCATTAAAAGGGCGCTGCCGCATTTGCAGCCGGGGTCTGTGATCATCGGCACTACCTCGGAGCAGGCGTATGACCCTTCGGCTGACCTGTATGATTATGCGCAGACAAAGGCAGCTACCATGAATTATGTCAAATCGCTGGCCAAGCAGCTTGCTGTCAGAGGTATCAGGGTCAATGGGGTAGCGCCGGGCCCCATCTGGACGCCTCTGCAGGTGAGCGGAGGTTCCACGGAGCAGAAGCTAAAAAACTTTGGCGGCAATACCCCGTTTGGCAGACCTGGGCAGCCTGTGGAGCTTGCCTCCATTTATGTACAGCTGGCCGACCCGAGGGGAAGCTTTGCTACCGGGCAGATATACGGATCTTCCGGCGGAGCGGGGCAGCCTTAATTTTCCCTTATGATCCGGGGATGGGTTGTGGGGGATACGACAATGGGATATTGCTCTACGGTGACATTGCTTCTGTCCAGTCCAAAGTTGACCACTTCCTTTACGCTGATATATTTGAGGTTGAAGTAGCTGCGCATAAGGAACCTTTTCAGGAAGGGGATATCGCTTTCATAAGAGAGAAAGGATTCCATGATGAGGAATCGAAAGTCCCCGATGCGGCTTTGCTGATATTGTTTTTCCCATCTTCCGGATACATCGACCTCACCTGCATCGATGAGATCGTGCACTACCTGTCCGAAATAATAATCCAACCGGGGTTCTATGCGGAACCCGAAATTAAAAGTGATAAAATAGATATCGTTCGGGACGATGCAATCTACTTTATAGCTCAGCGCATAAGGTTCGTCCAACACGTTGACATGCAGGAACCAGTATATATCCGCCCGTTTGGGGGATTTGGACAGGATGGAATCAAGGGCTGTTTTTTCAATTTTTCCCGGCGTGTCGGAGGCAGTCAGATAGGCCAGGTTGGTGGCATATTTGGGAATGTGCTCATCCATGCTGAGCTCTTTTAGCAGAGCGGCATATCCGTCCAGCTTTACCAGTCCTACCAACGATCGTGTAATGCTGCGGCCTCTCCGCCAGACATACATGATGAGGAAAAGACCGGCCCCAATCAGCAATGTAAGCCATCCGCCGTCTTTTATCTTCCGGAAGTTGGCTGTGAGGAAGGAAAGCTCGATAAACAGGAAGAGCCCGGTGATGAGCATGATCCCGATGAACGGGACTCTTTTTGTTCGAAGATAAAAATTGATCAGCACGGTGCTCATCAGCATGGTGAGGGTGACGCTGAGGCCAAAGGCGGCTTCCATGCGGGTGG
>DASZVM010000707.1:0-13242 GCA_035547295.1 Puia sp.
TTGGGCTTACAGAGGTGGCGCCAATATCTCCACTCTCATCAACATACATGAGATACATAGGTAAGGTTTATAGCTTAGAATTTTTTTATTCTCTCCTTTTCGTTCAAATTTAGGAAAGAGTGTCAAGAGCTATATTCATCAGTTTATCAAAGATTGAATTGTTTTTATAAAATATTTTCTTTAAAATCAGCCTTATTCTTTATACTAGTTTCCAGATACTTCATCCCATGCATGCCCCAGGCGACTTTATTTTATTAGGCTCTTCCCGCCTGCATTATTACCGTTGGGGCAGGGGGGATAAGCTCTTGCTATGTTTCCATGGTTATGGCGAGACGGCCGCCAGCTTTGGCTTTCTGGCTGATACCCTGGGGGATGAGTTTACCATCCTGGCCATCGATCTGCCTTTTCATGGGGAGACTGAATGGCGGGAAGCCGGGCCCTTTACGATGGAGCAGCTTCTTTCCGTCCTGGATAAGGTGCTGGCGGGTATCGCCCAGGGAACTCCCTGGTATTTAATGGGCTATAGCATGGGGGGACGGATCGCACTGAGTCTTTTGCAAACTGTCCCGGACAGGATCGCCCGGCTGGTCCTCGTTGCCCCGGATGGTCTCCGGCTCAATCCCTGGTACTGGCTGGCTACACAGACAAGTGCTGGTGGCAGTCTGTTCCGGTATACCATGTACCATCCCGGCTGGTTTTTTCTGATCCTCCGGGCCTGCAATGCCCTCAAGCTGGTAAATCCCAGCGTCTATAAATTCGTGGCCCATTATATCGGCAATCCAGGGGTAAGACATGATCTGTACATCCGCTGGACGGGTTTAAGGAAGTTCCGCCCCCGCCTTTCTGTTATCAGGAGCATCATTTTGCGGCGCGAACTTCCCGTCCGTATCCTGTACGGCCGGTTTGACAGGATCATTCGTGTAAAAAGGGGGAAGCAGTTCCGTAAAGGGATTGAACCCTATTGCCGGCTGGAGGTCCTTCCCGCCGGTCACCAGCTACTCCAGGTCACCTGGATCCGGAGCTTTCTTTCTATGCTAAAAGAGTAACGTTGCCGCTAACGAACCACAGGTTCGTTGTCCGAAGGACAGATATTAGATGTTTGGCACAATTGGATTAAATTTCTAAAAATCCAATTGTGCTCAATATATTCGCCATTCATGTTGGTGCTGACACTCATATGCCTGCTGCTGATGGCCCTTTACGGGGGGTTGATCGTATACTACCGCTGGGCATGGAGAAGGATCCCTGCCTGGTCGCCCCCGGCAATGTCTCAGTCCTTCCGGACCCGTATTACGGTCCTGGTGCCTGCCCGCAACGAGGAAAAGAACATCGGTACCTGTCTGGATGCCATTGCCCGCCAAACCTATCCCGGCGAATTGTATGAAGTTATCGTTATCGACGATCACTCCACGGATGGAACGGCCGGGCTGGTGAAAGCCTTTGCGGCCGCTGCTCCTTTTTCGCTTACCTGTCTTCCGCTGGCTGATGCTGTCCGGGCCGGGACCGTCCAGGGTGGGGCCAACCAGGGAGAGGCTGTCCCCATTCGCGCGCACAAAAAATTCGCCATCGAGACAGGTATCACGGCGGCAAAGGGCGATCTTATCGTAACCACTGATGCCGATTGCTGGTGCGACCCAGGCTGGCTGACGGCTATTGCGTCTTACCACGAAGCCACAGGCGCAAAGTTTATTGCCGCGCCCGTACGCATCGGTCCGTCACTGGACAGCCCGTCTCCTCGTCTCACCGACCCATCGTCCCGGCGTAACTTGCTTTTCCTTCTCCAAACCCTGGACTTTGTCACTTTACAAGGGATTACCGCCGCATCCGTATCCCGGAATTTCCACTCCATGTGCAATGGCGCCAACCTGGCGTATGAGAAAAAAGCTTTTTTCGAAGTGGACGGTTTTAAAGACATCGATCAGCTGCCTTCAGGGGATGACATGCTGCTGATGCATAAGATCTATAAAAAGTATCCGGATAAGGTATTCTTTCTGAAAAACCGGACTGCCATCGTATCAACACGGGCGGAAAAGACATGGAAAGGTTTTGTCCATCAACGTATCCGCTGGGCCAGTAAAGCCACCAGCTATGACGACCGGCGCATCTTCGGAGTCTTGCTGCTGGTATACGTGGTCAACCTGCTTTTCCCTCTCCTGCTGCTGGCCTCCTGGTGGAACACCTGGTATCTGTGGATCCTGTTGCTGCTGATCCTGGTAAAGACCTTTGTGGAATATCCATTCGTCCGGCAGGTGGCGGGCTTCTTTGGACAGCGGCGTCTGATGGTCTATTTCCCGGCGCTGCAGCCGCTGCACATAGCCTATACCGTTATCATCGGCTGGCTGGGGCAGTTTGGGAGCTACCGCTGGAAGGACCGAAAAATTGATAAATGAGCGCAAATCGAAAAATATTCCGCCGTCTGCTCCGTAATAAGGGCGCCTTTTTTGGGCTGATCATCATTGGTATGTCATTGCTGGTGGCTGTCACGGCCTATTTTATCGCCCCTGACCCTTCGCCCGATGCCAACCGGATGATCGTGGAGATAGGAGGACGCAAACCCGGCTTTCGCCAGGAGTTCCTGCTGCTGAAAAAGCCTCCAACCCTGGAACACCCTTCCTTCCTTTTCCGGATGCTTTCCGGCAGACCGGACGAATACTATTATATTCCCATCAACAGCTATACCCGGCAGGGGGATAGCCTCATCGTGGAGAAATATGTGGACGAGGACGTGTCCGAAAGACAGGCGTACTCCTTGCGTCTTATGGGGTTGGACAGCAGTTCCTCCGCGGCATCCTATCCTATCCGGACCCGCACCTTTCTGCTGGGCACGGACAAATATGGACGTGATATCTTAAGCAGGTTGCTGGTAGGTGTCAGGGTGAGCCTGGCCGTGGGGCTCGTCACGGTGCTGATATCCCTTACTATCGGCGTATTGCTGGGAGCGCTGGCCGGCTATTTCCGGGGAAGGGTGGATGAGATCATCCTCTGGCTGATCAATGTCATCTGGAGCATCCCTACCTTGCTGCTGGTGTTTGCCATCACGCTGATGCTGGGCAAAGGTTTCTGGCAGGTGTTCATTGCCATTGGGCTGACCCTTTGGGTAAATGTAGCCAGGATCATCAGGGGCCAGGTCCTTGCTGTAAAAGAAAGGGAGTTCGTGGAGGCTGCGCGTGCGATGGGCTATTCCCATTCCCGCATCCTTTTTCGTCATATCCTACCCAATGTCATGGGTCCCGTGTGGGTAGTGTGCGCATCCAATTTCGCCTCTGCCATCGTCATCGAAGCGGGTCTGAGCTTTCTGGGCGTGGGCGTACAGCCGCCGCAGCCCAGCTGGGGTCTGATGATAAAGGAGAACTACAACTTCATCATCACCCATAATCCGGTGCTGGCCCTGGCGCCCGGCCTGGCCATCATGCTGCTGGTGCTTGCATTCAATCTTCTTGGGAATGGATTGCGGGATGCCCTGGATGTAAGGGCCTGAATTATTTTGCGGAATACCGGTAGCTGCCTGTCCAGGTATTGGAAGATTTGGAGTTGGATGTCACCGTGATATAGACGACATTGACTACGGCTACTGTCTGTCCTGTGATGGTAAAATCATTGGAGACTGACGTAGTGCTTGTGGATTTTGTAAAAAACGCGGTGCTGCTGCCATCCGGGGTTGCTTTGATATCGATGGTAACCCCTTTTGCGGGCATGGGGGATGTTATTTTTACATTAAGGCTAAATGGGCCCACGGCCGGAGCCTGAGTGGTACCGGACGCGGGAGTGGTGGTAACAGTAAGATTTGCTTCGGATGTATTTTTACCGCCGCCACAGCCGGATAAAAAAGGCACGAACGCGATGACCAGTATGGCGTATATATTTATAAGAGCAATGCGCTGCTTCATAAACGATCTTTATTGACCCTGCAAGTATAACGACTATTCTTTAAAGACCTGTACGTTCCGGCTAAAACTTTCATCCAGGGAAATAAAGGTTTCCGTACGCTCGATACCCTTTATCTTTTGCAGCTCATCATGGAGCACGTAACGCAACTGATTGATATCCTTGCAGGCTATCTCGGCAAACATGCTGTAATTGCCCGTGGTATAGTTCAGCCGTACGATCTCGGGTATCTTTTGCAGCTCGCGTGCGACACTGTCATACAAGGAGCTTTTTTCCAGGTAGATACCAATAAAAGCAATAACATCGTAGCCCAGTTGCTTTAGATCTACATGTAATTTAGTACCTTTAACGACAGACAGTTCCTGTAATTTTTTGATCCGTACATGGATAGTACCTCCCGAAACAAAAAGTTTTTTTCCTAATTCCGCATAGGAGATCTCAGCATTATCCATCATTTCATGGATTATCTGCAAATCCAATTTGTCGAGATTCAATTTTACGGCCATCTTGAATAGTGTTTTTAAATTTTCTCTATAGCAGAATGCAAATATTTGAATAATTTTGAAAACATAAAAATTTTTATTGAAAAAAACATAAAGATTTGGGGTATTTCTTTAATTTTACTTTAGATAGTTCTTTAACAGGCACCTCGATACTGCTTTTGGCACTTCGGTGCATCACATACTGTGGAGTGATGAAATTTGGCAGACATGCCCTCTTGTCTCGGGGGTGGGGATACAGGATAAACATAGTGTAATGCCAGGCCCGGCCCAAACCGGGTCCGACTGGGGTTGACCACCACAGATTGCGCTACGGCTAACTGCCCCGTGGAGGTTCGAATCCTCCCTCTACAGCAAAACGCAAGTAATGCCCCGCTTTTAGCGGGGCATTTTTATTTCCGGGAGCGGGGCGAACTCGTTCGCCAAAGCATACGGAATAAAAATGATAGGCACGAAGTGCCGGCATTGGTTGCATTTTAGCCTCCCCACCAGAGGATCGCCGCAGGCAATCCTCCCTCTACAGCCTTTAAAATGATGCCTTGCCTTTCCGGCAGAGCATTTTGTTTGTATTCGGGATCACGGCTGTATCAGCTGAAATATCCCCGGCAGGACCCGGATATCGAACGCGGGTGCCGTGGCCTGGGGGTCTCCGTCGACGTGTAACGGCGCCAGCCGGCTGTTGACGATGCGGAGGGACGGGGTCTGGAAATAGAGGACGTGTCCATTGTCCCTGAGGGGTTTTGCGGGGTGTCCCTTTCTTACCTGGCGAAGGACGGACAGCAGGGTGCGGAGCTTATTCATTTTTTTTACGATGACGATGTCCAGCAATCCGTCGTCGAGCCGGGCCCGGGGAGCAATGGTAAAGTGGTTGCCGAACTGGTTGGCGTTGGCGATGCTGATAAAGAATGCTTCGGTATGGAAATGCTGTCCGGCAGAGGGGACATCGATATCGAAGGGCCAGTATTTACCTGAGAAAAAATGCCTGAAAGTGACCTTTATATAAGTCTTCAGACCTCTTGTAGCCTCTTGCGCGAAAGTATGCGCTACCTGTGCGTCGAAACCGATGCCGCACAGCATGCAGGAAAATCTTTCATTGATCATAAAACCGTCGACAGGGGAAGCTTTACCGGCGAAGATTATAGTCAACGCCCTGGAAGGGTCTTTGGGGATCTTCGCGGCGAAGGCGAGCCCATTGCCGGACCCCATGGGAATGATGCCTATCCGTACGGGGCTTCCCTGTAAGGTGGATGCCACGGCATTTACGGTGCCATCTCCTCCGCAGATGACGATGTCCGTCACCTGCTCTTTTGAGATGAGGTCCGGCAAGAAGCCGTAATTGCCCTCCGCGTTGGTGGGAAGTATCCGGAAATCGATGTTCTCTTCCTTTGTTCTCTGGATTATCAGCTCCTTAAGGGAAGACTTCCCCCGTGTGCCGGAGATAGGATTTATAAGGTAAATTATTTTTCTTGACATGCCGCTCGTACAATTCGTAATTCGGGGGGCAAAGATCGAAAATTCCGATCAATGAGCTGCGGATCCTGCCTGTTGTTTATCCGCCAGCAGGTCCGGCGTATTTGGGACGGGGGACAGATGGAGGATGGCTGTCATAAAATGATCGATGCCTTTTTTTACGCTTTCGACGTCGTGGCTGCGGATGCCGGAGCCGATGACATGGGTGCCTGCTTCGGGGATGGGCTCTTTATATTTCAGGTTGGCGGGCGTGCCCAGCTGATCAAACATTTCAAGAGAGGCAGACACTTTTACCGTGCTGTCCTGGTGGACCCTGTCCTTATAATAATAGAACATGGCCACGGGCTGGTGGACCTTTTCAAAAGTGGACTTTACCATGGCTGTCTCCAGGTACTCTTCCAGGGCGACAACGGCTTCCGAGCGATACTTCGGATACCAGTATTGGCGGTAGAGCGGACCAAAGTCCTCCCTGGTGATGATATAGGGGGAGCCTGTCACCAGGTGGGCGACCTGTAGCCCCCAGTGGTTGTTGGCGATCCAGGCATTGGGATCGTTGATGGCGATGTTGGGTGACATCAGCACCAGGGCCGCTACTTTTTCCGGATAGGCGGCTGCCAGCTGGAGGGCTAAGCTTCCGCCCGTGGAGGTTCCCATGAGGATCACCTTTTTACCCAGCTGCTGTCCGATGGCAAGGGCTTGTTTGGCGGATTCCCAGTATTCGTCGGCTGTGAGGTTCACCATGGCTTCCGGGGTGTCGATGCCGTGCTCAGCCATACGGGACAGATAGAGGTTACAGCCATAACGATGGGCAAAGTACCGGTGGATCGGGTCACCTTCTCCCTGGCTGGCAGAGAAGCCGTGCAGGTATACGATGGCGTATTCGGTAACCGACTTTGCCGAATCGGCCCATACGATACGGGCTTCGTTGTCGGGCTTTAGCTTATGCTGGGCCTCATTGGCCTGGATATAGCTTTCCAGGGCTGCCGGTGCGGCCGGTACGACGGGCATTTCCTTTTCATAAACGGGGGTAGCGGGACAGGGTCCAAGGAGATACAGGATGATCAGCACGGCGGGGATGAGCAGGAGCCATTTTTTACGCATGACGCAAATTTGGTCTGAATTTATAAAATTAGATGAAATCCCCCCAGATAAACACAGGGAATACTATGTGTTTTTTATGTTATTTCTCCCCGAAGGAGCCGTCAAGCTAGGAAATACCGCCATTCTGTCGTACATTTGCGGCTTTAAACCGGCGGTAACCGGTTTTTGTCAAGGAGAGATAACATTATGGAAATCAGAAATATAGCAATCATCGCACACGTTGACCACGGTAAAACCACCCTGGTAGACAGGATCTTACACGCCACCCATGTATTCCGTGAGAACCAGGAGACTGGAGAGCTGATAATGGACAACAACGACCTGGAAAGGGAAAGAGGTATCACCATTTTCAGCAAGAATGCTGCAGTGGAGTATAAAGGGGTCAAGATCAATGTAATAGATACTCCGGGTCACTCGGACTTCGGAGGTGAGGTAGAGCGGGTATTAAAGATGGCGGACGGGGTGCTGCTGCTGGTGGATGCCTTTGAAGGTCCCATGCCGCAGACGCGTTTTGTGCTGCAGAAAGCATTGCACCTGAACCTGAAGCCCATTGTGGTCATCAATAAGGTGGACAAGCCCAACTGTCGCCCGGATGAGGTGCATGACGCTGTATTCGAGCTTTTCTTTAACCTGGATGCTACGGAAGAGCAATTGGATTTCCCCACTTTTTATGGCAGCGGAAAGAATGGCTGGTTCAACAGCAAGAATGAGCAATGTGCCGACATTACTCCCCTGCTGGATGGTATCCTGCAATATGTTCCTGCCCCGAAGGTAGCGGAAGGTCCTTTGCAGATGCAGATCACATCCCTTGATTATTCTTCATTCCTGGGTCGTATTGCCGTCGGTAAGGTGGCGAGGGGTTCCATCAAGGAGAATCAGAATGTGGCCCTGATGCAGGCTGACGGAACGATCAAGCGCAGCAAGATAAAGGAATTATATACGTTCATGGGCATGGGTAAGAAGAAGGCCGCCGAGGTTTTTGCCGGTGACATCTGTGCCGTGGTAGGATTGGAAGATTTCAATATCGGGGATACCATCGCGGATGCGGAAAATCCGGAGGCACTGCCGGTGATCAGCGTGGACGAGCCTACCATGAGCATGCTGTTCGGCATCAACAACTCACCTTTCTTTGGCAAGGATGGGAAATTCGTTACTTCCCGTCACCTGCGTGACCGTCTGATCAAGGAGACGGAGAAGAACCTGGCCCTGCGGGTGGAAGATACGGACAGTGCGGATAGCTTCCTGGTATATGGTCGTGGTATCCTTCACCTGGGTATCCTTATCGAGACCATGCGCCGGGAAGGTTTTGAGCTGACGGTAGGACAGCCCCAGGTGCTGGTAAAAGAGATCAATGGCAAGAAGCATGAGCCTTATGAGATACTGGTAGTGGATGTTCCCGGAGATTACAGCGGGAAGGTGATCGATATGGTTACCCAGCGTAAGGGAGAGATGCTGGTGATGGAAAGCAAGGGTGAAATGCAGCACCTGGAATTTGAGATCCCCTCCAGGGGCCTCATCGGTCTGCGGAGCAGCATGCTGACCAATACGGCGGGAGAAGCCGTTATGGCTCACCGTTTCCTGGAATACAAACCCTGGAAGGGTCCCATCCCGGGAAGGAACAACGGGGTATTGCTTTCCAAGAACCAGGAGAAGACGACGGCCTATTCCATCGATAAATTACAGGATCGCGGTACTTTCTTTGTCGATCCGGGCGAGGATGTGTATGTCGGTCAGATCATTGCGGAGCATATCAAGCCGGGCGACCTGATCGTAAATGCGACGGAAGGCAAAAAGCTGACGAACATGCGTGCCAGCGGCAGCGATGACTCTGTCAGGATCATCCCGAAAAAGCAAATGACCCTGGAAGAGTGTATGGAATATATCCAGCATGATGAGTGTATCGAAGTGACCCCGAAAAAAATACGTTTGCGCAAGACGATCCTCGATGAGAACGAGCGGAAAAGACGTCAGACGGCCATGAAGGCGGAAGAGGTGAAATAGGGGATGGACAGAACGGGTTGAATAATATCGTAACTTTG
This sequence comes from Puia sp., assembly GCA_035547295.1. GTDB lineage: Bacteria > Bacteroidota > Bacteroidia > Chitinophagales > Chitinophagaceae > Puia. The sequence goes on from DASZVM010000707.1 coordinate 8,996, forward strand.
TGACTCAATGTGGTAGTTATGAGAAGGTTCTTTCCTTTGTATATCTTTCTGTTCCTTCTGCTGACGGCGGCTGCAGACCGTGTGGAGGCACAGTGTTCCATATGTACCCGGACGGCGCAGCAGTTGGGTGAAAGGCCTGCCAAGGCCCTGAACAAGGGGATCATTTATCTGGCCATTACACCCCTGGCTATTTTCGGCTTCATCGGTTATCGCTGGTGGAAACATAATCAAGCAGATTAACTTTTTTGATAAGATACGGACTGCTCACTGAGAAGTGGGCAGTCCTTTACGTATATTTAGGAATGGTATCCAATGAACTTTACACGAAAAGCAAGTCGAAGAACATCCCGATCCATCATGTTTGCGAGGTAGGGGTCTATTCGCCCGAACTGTCCAATATACTGGATTTTATTACCAGGGACCATGTCCGGACTACGCTGGTAGAGCCGATGCCGGATAGCATTGCTTCCATCGGGAAGGTTTTTGGAAAATACCCTCATGTCAGGCTTTTTCCTGTTGCTATTTATGATCATCACGGGACGCTGGAGCTGGCGCAGCGGGGCGAGTCCACGTTTGCCACTACCCTTCCTTTCAGTCCTGCGATGGTGAATGATCAATATGTCGTAAAGAACGAGGATACGTTCAGCGTGGAATGCGTGCGGTTCGATGAAATAGATGATGGCACCATCGATCTGCTGAGCGTGGATACCGAGGGTTGCGAATGGTATATCCTGAAAAATATGAAGAGCCGGCCGGCCGTCATTTCGCTGGAAACGCACGGGAAGACCTATTCCAATCCCTATCTGTCCGAGATCAATGGCTGGATGGCTGCCAATGGGTACAAGCGTTGGTTTATCAACCGGACGGACACCATCTATTATAAAGAAGGGGCATTTACGCCGAACCGGCGGGATGCTTTTTTGTTATGGTGGAGAGGCATCAAGGTTGGATTCAGGAAGTTCAGAAAAAGCATTGGCAAAAAATCCCCTCCCGGGACCGCTGCATGAACAGTTGAAAGCAAGCGTAGGTATGTCCCATCAAAACAGAACATTTATCATAAGCCGGGTCGACGCCATTGGAGATGTGGTGCTGACCCTGCCTGTGGCAGGGGTGCTGAGGGAATTATATCCTGCGTCCCGGATCCTGTTCCTTGGCAGTCAATACGCGCAGGAAGTTATCAGGGCATGTGAACACGTGGATGAATATCTTAATTGGGATGAGCTGAGGAAAATGGACGAGCATACGCAGATCAAGTCGCTGGCAGGGACGGGCGCCGACACGATCATACATGTCCTTCCCAAGATAGAGATCGCGGAGCTGGCAAAAAAGGCGGGGATACAGCTGCGTATCGGCACTACCAACCGGGCGTATCATTGGTATACCTGCAATAAACTGGTAAGGCTTTCCCGGAAACGGTCACCTTATCATGAGGCGCAGCTCAATCTCCGTCTGCTGACCCTGCCTGGCGCCAAACCTTTGTATTCATTGGAAGAGATCCCCCGTTACTATGGGTTGACGAAGCTGTCACCCTTACCAACGGATATTGCTGTATTGAAGGACGGGCAGCGATTCAATCTTATTTTGCATCCCAAATCCAGGGGGCATGGCCGTGAGTGGGGCTTGGATAATTTTATACGGCTGGCAAAATCCCTCCCGGGCGAACGGTTTAAAATATTCGTCACGGGCACGCCGGCGGAAAGAGAGGCTTTGGAGCCGTTGTTCAGGGAGTGCCCCCAGGTGGTGGACATGGTGGGGAAGCTTACCTTATCCCAGTTCCTGTCGTTTATCGCCCAGGCTGACGGGTTACTGGCCAGCGGCACGGGTCCGTTGCATGTGGCTGCTGCGCTTGGGATACATGCGCTTGGATTATTTCCTCCCCTGCGGCCTATTCATCCTGAACGGTGGGCCCCGCTGGGTCCGAAAGCGAGGGTCTTTTGCCTGGAAGAGCCTTGTAAAGGTTGTCCCGGTGTGCATGACTGTGCCTGTATGCGAAACATAAGTCCTGTAAAGCTGAAGGATTACCTTTTGTCGATCAATAGTCCGCGATGAATCGATAGAGGTTGAATGTCCCGGCTTCGGAGAGCTCACGGATCCTGCCGGTGATCTGGTTGCGATCGATATCCTGCATGCGTCGCCGGCTGATCAGGCGCAGGGCCCTTTCGGTGAGCAGCCTGTATCTTTTATCTGCGGCAGTAGGATGCTGCAGCTGTCCGGCGATCTGCTGCATCAATTCTTTCAATCCTTTTTTTTCGGAAGCGATGGTTTTTACGACGGGTGCTTCATGCCCGGGACGGGAAAGCATTTGGCGCAGGGTACGGACAAAGATGTCGGCATCGGGCCGGTCGCTTTTGTTTACGACGAAGATGTCCCCGATCTCCATCAGACCGGCTTTCATGGCCTGGATCTCATCGCCTGCTTCGGGTACGAGCACTACCAGGGTAACATCGGCCAGGGAAGCGATGTCGATCTCATTTTGTCCCACGCCGACCGTTTCGATCAGTATATGATCGAAGCCGCCTGCTTTTAACAATTCGGCGATATTGAGGATGCCGGGATGGAGGCCGCCCAATGTTCCCCGGGAAGAAAGCGAGCGGATGAATACGCCGGGATGGTTGTACCATTCGCTCATCCGGATACGATCGCCCAGTAACGCGCCGGAATGAAAAAAGGAAGAGGGGTCTACGCAGAGTACGGCGACCTTTTTTTTCGTTTGGATAAATTCTCCGATGAGCGCATCTACCAGGGTGCTTTTTCCTGCTCCGGGTGGTCCGGTGACGCCGATGATGGTTCCGGGAAAGGGAGGGTGGTCCTTTAGCTGGGTGAAAAAATCCGTCACTTCATTCTCTATATAGGAGATGCCCCGGGCCAGCGCCCGAAAGTTACCTTGCTGTATGTCCAGGAAAAGAGGTGATACGCTGTCAGTCATGTTAGGTCAAATATACCGATCTTTACAACTATGAAGCTATCGGTGATCATTGCTTTTTACAAGAACCTGCCCTTTCTGGATCTTGTTCTTTCCGGGCTGAAAAATCAGACATATGATGATTTCGAAGTGATCGTTGCGGAGGATGATGATGCGGCGGCCACGAAGGAGTATATTGCAAAAAGAGCAGGTGAGGTGCCTTTTGTTTTAAAACATGTTTGTCAGAAAGATGAAGGGTTTCGTAAGAACAGGATATTGAATGAGGCGGTCCGTGCGGCGGAGGGAGAGTTCCTTGTTTTTTTTGATCAGGACTGTATACCGCATAGCCGCTGTCTGAAGGAATATGCATCGGTGGCAAAGGAAGGTTTTGCGTTTTTCGGCAGAAGGGTGATGATGAGCGAGCTGCTGACCAGGAAGCTGGTGGCATCCGGGCGACGGAAGCTGTTGTCTTTTTTTAGCCAGGTGAGGCATGGTTCTGCAAGGACGGAGGATGGCATTTATCTTCCGTTTTTCCGTAAGAGCAGCAAGGACAATGGGATCATGGGCTGTAATTGGGGTATCCTGAAAAAATATGTGGTGGAGATCAATGGGTATGACGAGGATTATGTCACTGCGGGCGTCGGGGAAGATGTGGATATAGAATGGCGGCTGGTGGCGGCGGGGATAAAGCTGCGGTCCATGAAGCACAGGGCGATAGTCTATCATTTGCATCATGCTGCGCATTATTCGCCGGATGCTCCTGTGGGCTATGCTCTGTTGAAGGAAAAAAAGGCTGCGGGACGTATTTATTGCGCGAATGGATTGGATAAGCATTTGGCTTAAATTTGTGGGCATATGACGAATTTTATTCCTGTATTCCCCCTGGGCATTGTAGTCTATCCCGGCGAAATGGTGAACCTGCACATCTTCGAGCCCAGGTATAAGCAGCTGGTCAATGAATGCTATGCGGAGGGAAAGCCTTTTGGCATTCCTACTGTGATCGATAATAAGCTGAATGAGATGGGTACGCTGGTAAAGATCACCGATATGGTGCAGGTGTACGACAATGGCGAGATGGACATACGGACCCAGGGCATCCGGGTCTTCAGGGTCCTGGAAATGATAAAGTCCGTTCCGGATAAGCTGTTCAGCGGCGCGATCGTCAATTATCCTGAAAATGTCGAAGGACCGGGTAAACGGGAGCTCATGCAAAAAGTGGTGAATGCCATCCGGGAGCTGCACCGGCTGCTGAATATTACAAAGGAATTCCATAAGCCTGATGATGAGCTGGCCGCCTATGACATTGCTCATCATGCGGGTCTTTCCCTGGAAGAGGAGTATGAGC
>DASZVM010000708.1:0-13316 GCA_035547295.1 Puia sp.
TATACGTTCGGTACATTCTATTAAAAAATCCTTGTTTAGTGAACCGTATTCCTGCGCCAGGGTCCTTACCCTTATTTCCAGGGGGACCTGCACCTCGAACAGCTGTGCATCCTGCATACCTTTCCAGAAAGTGCGGGGAACCATCCTTTTTCCGATGGTCAGGCTCTCATCCTCCACCCATATCCTCCGGGTCCTGTCGAGCTTATGCAGCCGACCGGCAAGATCATTCTCAAACTGCTCCTGGGAAGGTTGTACCAGACGGCCCAGCGTACCATAGGACGACCCCTGGTGCTGCGCCAGGTCCTCCAGGTCGATGACCTGCTCTCCCCGCTGCTGCAGCTCATGCAGGATCCTTGTCTTTCCCGAACCCGTCATACCTCCTATGATGGACAGGGGCCACGTCCTTTCAAACTGGTCAAGCACCCAGCGCCGGTACCGCTTATATCCTCCTTCCACCACGTAAACCTGGAACCCGTACAGGTCGAGCGCCCAAGCCATGGCCCCACTCCGCATACCGCCCCGCCAGCAATGCACCGCCACTTTTTTTTCCGGGACCTTCGCCAGCGCTGTCCGGATAAACCCAGACCATTTTGGCCCGGCCAGGTCAAAACCCAGGAGGATCGCGGCCTCACGGCTTTCCTGCTTATAGGTGGCGCCTACCTGCACCCTCTCCTCATTGCTGAACAACGGGAGATTGAAAGCGCCGGGCATATGTCCCTGTTCAAACTCCGCCGGGGTCCGCACATCGGCCATGGGGGGCCGATCATGCATTTCCATCAGGTCCTGTATGGTAGTCTTGCGGATCATTTCTTAAGCGGCTACAAATATACGTCTATACGTCGCGCAATATAGAGAATGGTAACCATGTTGCGGGTGACGATGCCGTTAAAATCCCTGCGGGCGATACGGCCCAGTTCCGCCAGGACGGCGTCCCTATCAGGGCGGATATTTATATTTGAATAGGTTGCATAAAGCGCAATGGTCTGATCAGCATCGAGGGTCAGCGTCCAGGGTTCGGACAGGTGCTCTATGCTATCGAACGCCCCTGTTTGTTGCAACGCCGATATACGGGCCTCTATGTCAAGGGCAAAGGGGACACGGTCTCCTTCCGCGGGACTGGAGGGTCCATCCAGCAGCACTTTTGTCGCTTCATGAAAAGGGTCCTCCCGGCCGGGGTCGCCAAATACATTCCATACCATCGCCCACCAGCCGCCGGGTTTTAGCAAACCGGCTGCTTTTTTCAACCCCTGCGCTTCATTCAGCCAGTGAAAGGCAGTGGCGCTGAAGCCGAGGTCGAAACTATCTTTGTCCATCAGGGTGTCCTCAAAAGGAGTAGGGATGACCTCGAGCGCTTTGTCCGGAATGGTTTCTTTCAGAAAGCCGGTCAACCTCTCGTCCGGCTCGATAGCTATCAGGGGATTGGCGCCCAGGTCCAGCAACCGGCGGGTGGCGATGCCGGTGCCGGCGCCTACTTCGAAAGTGACGGTGTGGCTTCGAAGGCCACAGCGGTGTTGTAATATATCAAATATCCATTCCGGATAGGGCGGTCTCGCGGTATGATAGCCGGCAGGGTCGAGGCCAAAGGCCTTGCGGCCGAAAGTCTTGCTGATGGTTGACATAGCTAAAAAAGAAACACCAAAGTTAACGCTTAAGCTTTATAACCCTATAAGGCGTCTCCCTGTTCACGTCGGGATATATCCTCCCATGGCCATCCTTGTCCATCAACGCGATGTAATACATCAGGTCATAAGCGGGATCGATATCGGTGGAAGATATAACGGCCTTGTATCCATCCGGGGCGCCATCAGGCTCCATCGGCAGGTCTTTGTATTCCAGCTGCTGGTTGACAGCCCGGTAATAGAGCCGTACCCATTTGATGCCATGCGGGGCAGAGACCTTTATATGAATATCCACCGGCTTTCCGGCTGCAACGCTTTCCGGCGCCGGCAGCGTCACATGGAATAAGGTGTTATAAGATGGCGCAGGGGCTATTTTATAAACAGGCGCTTTGGTCGTCATCGCGGCAGGGTCGGCCTGGCTGCGCTGCCTTTCCAATTTTTGCAACCCTTCTTCCAAACGAGCCAGCTCATCCTTCCAGTGTCCGCACAATCCGGCTACGGATACGCCCATCTGTAAATTATCGTTGTAATAATCCCCGGCCGATGCGACTATCTGCCGCCAGGCATCGATGGCAAGACGTTCATGAGCAATGGCTGAATCCAGTGCAGACACATCATGCGTACGCTTGTACAGGCAATAATATACGGCGGCCGGCGCCCGCCGGGCATGGTACAGCGCGAGATTGGACAGGATGTCCAGGTCGGTCAGCGTGGAGCTCAGCTCTTTATTCGCTGTATCTCCCTGTGCCCTTGCCTGTGCGGCCAGTTCCCGTACTTCCCCGGCAACCTGCCCAAACCACTGGCTGTTGTCGGCAGGCCGAATCCTCGCCGTCTCACCGCCTGTCAGCAAAAGCGCAGCCTCATCGTCGAAATCCGCAAACTGGCACAGATCACTCCCCTCGGCCGTGGCATATAACGGCAGATCCCCCAGCCGCTGTTTTTCCGCCCATCCACGCGTCATAGGGAAATAGCTGTAAGGATAGCACGAGGCGATGATCCTGGGCAATATACCGCTGGCCTTGTGCAGGGCCTCCTCTGCCAGGGAACCTGCCTGTTTTCCAAAGCGGGTCTCAAAGTCCTTGTCCCAGATGTCGGGGACAGCGGGGTTATAACCAATCCGTCCAAATACCTGGAAAAGATGCCAATACCGTTGGAACTCGTATGTATAATATCGATGTCGAGGCTGCAGCAGCTCAAAAGGCGCGGCATCATGCGGCTGGGCCTCCATCTTGGTGGCCAGCGGTTCGGCGATATCAAACCCATCCCCATCGTAGAGATGCACGCTTTCCATAAAACGGCGGACGTAATCCGGGTCACCCCACAACAGCACGCGGCTGGTGCCGCCATTCCACAAACGCCAGTTCATTTCATATTCTTTTGGATAGCGCAGCAGGTCGCCGTAGCTATGACGGACGTAGCTCTTTTCGGGATTGATGCGGGTGGGATGATACGGCAACCCCATCTGTTCCATCCAGAACTTGGTGGCGATCCTAAAACGGACACCGGTGTTAATGGCGCTTCGTATGACCTCCGGCGGTAGCTCCTTTGCCCGCATATCTATTTGCAGACCGGGTTTTACCCGATGGATCATCCGGAACACGTCCGTCCAGAACGATACCTCCTCTTCTTTTTTCAAACCGGACTCCCCATGCATCCTGAACTGCAGGATGTCCGCGGGTATTTTCCGGATGAATTCCGCAAGGGCGGCCTTTGTATATGCGGTAAGATTATCGGCGGTGACGCCCCATACCAGTCCGGGAACAGGGTGGTCAGGGGCTTTCTCGTTACCCGGTATCCCCCCGCCCTGCACGCCGCCCCTGTAGATATGATCCCAGATACCAGCGGTAAAACGGATGCCTCTTTGGTGCGCCATGTCGATCAGCCGGCGGATGGCGGCAAGATTGCGCGCTTGTTCCCCATCGCTCAATCCGGTCATCCGGACACCGGGGAACCCGTCCACATTGAAAAAATAGGGATAACAGGGGGCAAGGAACCCACCGTTCTCATAACCAAATACGACTACCAGTGAATTAAACCGGTTCTCAGCAAGGTTGTCCAGATAACTCTTCCAGTACTTTTCATCATAGAACCGGCTTTCCCAGTAACTCCGATTCATCGTATAGACAGACACGGCCCGGGTGTGTACGGAAGGCTGCTCACGGATGTTTTTTATGTTTTGCAATACAGTTTGCGCATCTGCGCCCTGACTTATCTGCCGGGTGATCTCCTGCAGGGCATAGAGCAGACCGGTGTCGTCATAGCCGGATGCGACGAGCACAGGGTGTCCCTGCCGGGTGGTATGCCATAATATCAGCGCTTCCGCCGTGCGTGCGGGACCTCGTCCTGCATCTTTCAGCCATTGGGCGGCAGCGCCGCTGCCGCCGGACAATCCGGTTATCAGCAGGTATTTACCCCTGGCCTCACCGGGCTCTGTCAGCTTTTCAAATGAGATATGTCTGGCAGTCAGCAGGGTGGTGAGCTTGTCCAATCCATATATTGCAACAGGACCGGGCATCTTATCTGTGATGATGCTGATCTCCGGCGGCGCAGCCATGCAGTTGCCGGCAGCCGGCAGAAATAGCCCAAAAAATAAAATGACCGGCCAGCGTTGAAAAATTATCATAGCAATAAAATTATTAAAATTCTAATTCGATTCTAATTTCATTTTAATGAGCCGATCTATTTTACGTATCACTCCTGACTATTGTGCGTCCGTATCGTTGTTACTGTTCATTCGTTAATAGAATGTAAAAATCTCTATGCAGATATTTTAGGTATTTTCCTGTTTGTATAAATTTGCTGCCGCTGAATGATCCAGCCAAAACTGCGGCTCAATACGCCGCCATGAAAATATTCTGTATAGATGAAGTTTTAGAGAACAATTTATATAATATATTTTCTTATGATTATGCTTGCAAAATTGACACGCGCTCTATCTTTCTTTTTGCTGGCTGCGTTACTGTCCGCCAGCCCTTTCTCTAAAGGTTACGCTCAAAGTTTTTATCTCTACACTCCGTTTACGGAGATCTCGGTACCTCCGGGACAATCCATCGACTATTCCGTGGATGTGGTCAATAAAGGCGGCTCACCCCAGACTGCCGACATTGCGGTGGAAGGGCTGCCCAAAGGATGGACCTCGGTAGTGAAATCAGGCGGCTGGAATATCGGGCGTATCTCTGTCCTTCCAGGCGAGAAAAAGAATTTTTCGCTGCAGGTACAGGTCCCGCTAAAGGTAAATAAAGGTACTTATCATTTCACGGTAGCCGCCAGGGGCATAAGCTCCCTGCCGCTGGCTGTCGTCGTATCACAGCAGGGAGCTTTCCGGACGGAATTCACCACGGACCAATCCAATATGGCGGGAGCGGCCAATTCTACCTTTACCTTCAACGCGAAATTGAGGAATTCCACCGATGCCAGCCAGGCCTATGCCCTGAATGCAATGGTGCCTCCCGGCTGGAGGGTCACGTTCAAAGCCAACTACAAACAGGTGTCTTCCGTCAATATAGAACCGGGCCATACGCAGGACGTCAGCATCGAGGTCGATCCGCCGGACGAGACGGGGGCCGGAACCTATAAGATACCGGTGGTCGCCTCCACGGGCGCGACATCGGCCGACCTTCCCCTGGAGGTAGGCATTACAGGGTCCTATGCGCTGCAGCTGACGACACCCACAGGGCTGTTGAGCACGAGCACTACGGCAGGCGATCATAAACAGCTGGAGCTGGTGGTAAAGAACGCGGGATCCGCCGAGCTTAAGAACATCGACCTTGTTTCGGCGGCCCCTGTCAACTGGGATGTAAGCTTCGAGCCCAAAAAGATCGAGGACCTGCCGCCCGGTCAGTCAGTCCAGGTTTCCGCCGTCGTCACACCCGACCAGAAAGCCATCGCAGGCGACTATATGACCAACCTGACGGCAAAAACGGCAGAGACCAGCGCCATCGCTCCCCTGCGGATCTCCGTGGAGACCTCGCTCTTATGGAGCTGGTCAGGGATACTGATCATCCTCGCGGCCGTCGGCAGCGTCTACTTATTGTTCAGGAAATACGGGAGGAGATAAGATGAAAGAACCTGTAATCACCATCACAAGACTTACCAAGCGGTATGGGTCCGTCACTGCCGTGGACAGTCTCGACCTGTCCATCTATAAAGGCGAAGTATTCGGGCTGCTGGGTCCCAACGGAGCGGGAAAGTCCACAACGATCCTCATGATCCTCGGACTGACGGAGCCATTTGCAGGGCGTATAAACGTTTGCGGCATCGATCCTGCCAGAGATCCGATCAAGGTAAAAAGGCTGGTCGGCTATCTGCCCGACGATGTGGGTTTTTATGACAACCGCAGCGGCCTGGACAACCTGCTCTATACGGCTTATCTAAACCGTATCCCAAAAGAGGAAGCCCGCAGGAGGGCCTTTCAGCTGCTGGAACAGGTGGGTCTTGAAAAGGAAGCCAATAAAAAAGCAGGCGCCTACTCACGCGGCATGAGACAACGGCTTGGTCTGGCCGACGTGCTTATCAAGGACCCGGAGATCATTATCCTGGACGAGCCTACTCTTGGCATCGACCCGCGCGGCGTAAGGGAATTCCTGGATCTCATCGTACAGCTGAGCAGGGAACAGGGCATTACGGTGCTGCTGAGCTCCCACCACCTGCACCAGGTACAGCAGGTATGCGACAGGGTTGGCCTGTTCGTGGGGGGCAAGCTGATCGCGGAAGGCGATATCGCGGCGCTTTCTGCCAGGCTGTTTGGGGACGAACCCTTTTTTATCGAAGCAGGGATCACGGGTCCGGCAGGCGAAGAGGATATCCTTCCGCTGCTGCAGGCGTTAAAAGAGGTGGAAGGCATCGGTTCGGTAAGATCCGCAGAGGGCAAGCTCCACATCGGCTGCAGCCGGGACATCACTACGGTGATCGCGAGGACTGTCATAAGCTCGGGTTACGGGCTGACCCAACTGCAGAAAAAGACCCATGGACTGGATGACATTTATAACCGATATTTCGAAGGAGGCGAGGCATATGGAAAAACTGCTTGATCTTTCCCCGGCCCGGCGTCCTCCCCATCCTTTTTGGGTCATCGTAAACAAGGAAATGTCGGACCATATACGCAGCTGGCGCTTTATCATCCTGCTTTCGCTGATACTGCTCACCTGCTTTGGATCGCTGTACACTGCGCTGAATACTATCGGAACGCCTTCCAAAGCAGGCAGCCACGACAACGGGGCCTTTTTCTTTTTACAGCTGTTCACGGCCACGGACGGGACGCTGCCTTCCTTTATCGTCTTTATCAATTTCCTGGGTCCGCTGCTGGGCATCACCATGGGTTTTGACGCGGTGAACTCGGAATTCAACAGGGGAACGCTCAACCGCATCATGGCGCAGCCTATCCATCGCGATTATCTGCTGAATGGAAAGTTTGTCTCGGCCCTGCTGGTGATCGCCATCCTTTTCTTTTCCCTGACCTTCCTCGTTATGGGAGTGGGTCTTATCGTTATCGGGATACCGCCGACAGCCGGTGAGTTTATGCGGATCATATCGTTTACGCTGCTGAGCGTTCTCTACGTAGCCTTCTGGCTTAACCTCTCCATCCTCTTTTCGGTACGTTTCAGGCAGCCGGCCACTTCCGCGCTTACCTCTATTGCGATATGGCTCTTCCTTGCTATTTTCTATCCTATCCTTATCAGGCTGGTGGCCAAAGGGCTCGCTCCTGATGCGGGCATGATGGCGCCGCAGGAAGCCCTGGCGCAATACCAACATACGGTGATCACGCTGCTGCGTTTTGCGCCCAGCCAGCTGTTCAGCGATGCCACCACTACGCTGCTGATGCCCTCCATCCGGAGTCTGGGTCCACTGACGATGGAACAGGTGGTCGGGGCTATCCCCAACCCTTTGCCGCTGGGAGAAAGTCTTCTTATCGTCTGGCCTCAGCTGACAGGTCTTATCGCGGCCACTGTGCTGTGTTTCTCCCTGTCGTATTTCTCTTTTATGAGAAAGGAGATACGTTCGAGGTGACATACATGGAAATGAGAGACCGTGGTAATTATCCGTACCTTGCAGGATAGTTAAAACACATTCGCATGAAGATCACTCCTGACTATCCAAGCATGACCTCTCTTGCCATTCATGGCAATCACTCCGAATATCCCGAACACGCGCACCTGCTGCCCATCTTTGCATCATCCACTTTTACTTTTGAAAGCGCGCAGCAGGGCATGGACAGGTTCTCGGGTAAAGAGCCGGGCTATATGTACTCCCGCTTTGGGAACCCTACGGTAAGGGCGGCCGAGCAGCTGGTGGCAGGTCTGGAGGCTTTTGGCATCACCGATGAGAAGGGAGAGCTGCTGAAATTAAAAGCACTGCTTCATGCCAGCGGACAGTCGGCGATGGCTACGATGCTGCTATCCAACCTGTCGGCGGGTGATACGGTCCTGTCCCACCCTTCTTTATATGGCGGTACGCACGAGTTCATCTATGGACTGCTGAGGCGGTTTGGCATTCATGCGCTGCTGTCGGACCTCAGGGATCTTACGCAGCTGGAAGAGCTTATAAAAACCACGCCCCGGCTAAAGCTTATTCATATCGAGTCGCCCGCCAATCCGACAATGGGTTGTATCGACCTTGCAGCCGTCTGTGCGGTCGCGGCCCGTCACCAGGTCAAAGTAACGGTGGATAATACCTTTGCCACGCCTTATCTGCAGCAGCCCTTCCGTCATGGAGCCGACTTTGTCTTTCATTCGACGACAAAATTCCTGAACGGTCATGGCACTTCCATCGGAGGGGTACTCATCGGAAAGGATATCGCCTTTATGAGCTCTGTTGTATATGATACCTACAAGCTGCTGGGCGCCAACAGCAATCCTTTTGACGCATTCCTGCTTACCCAGGGGATAAAGACCCTGGGGCTGCGGATGGACAAGCATTGTGACAATGCGGAACAGGTGGCCGCATTCCTGTCCGGTCACCAGGCGGTGAAGCAAGTGCATTACAACGGACTGGAGAAGCATGCAGACAGGGCGATCACCCAGAAACAAATGCGGCGTGCAGGCGCGGTGCTCTCCTTTGAATTAAAAGGCGGGATGAAGGCGGGAATGGAGTTTATAGACAGGTTACGGGTATGCACAAGGGCCGTGTCCGTAGGGACGATAGACACGCTGATCTCCCATCCTGCGTCCATGTCCCATTCGGGCATGTCGCCGGCGGACAGACTCAAATCCGGCATCAGCGACGGTCTGATCAGAATGAGCGTGGGTATCGAGCCCATCGAGGACATCAAGGGTGACCTCGGCCAGGCAATGGAAGGGCTTACTTATTGAGTATAAGCTCCAATTCCTTGTCCAATGTTTGGGAGCCAGTTGTCTTGTAAAAGGACCCATATTTTGCTGCTATCCTGGAACCCTTATCGATAAGCACAAACGCGGGAATAGTGGATACAAGATACATATCGCCGATGGACTTGCTCATCACCTGCGGCCATGCAAGCTTGTCCTCTTCGATGGCCTTTAACCAGGATCGCGGTCCTTCTCTATCGAAATGCTGATGATCTCCAGATCTTTGGAATATTTATCTTTTATTCTCTTTAGATAAGGAGACCACGCTCTGCAAGGTACACACCAGGAGGCCCAAAAGTCAAGCAGGACATATTTTTTCCGTTTAAAATCTTTCAGCCTGATGGTATCCCCTTTATCGGTGGGTGCGGAAAAATCATAGGCGGCGATCCCTGTACGCAGATGCTTCTCCTGTTCGATCTTGAATGCTATCGTTTCACCCGGGTCGCTTTGGCGAATACGCAGGGGCAGCTTATTATACAGATCTTCCAAAGAGGGGAATGCGATCCTGCTATAACTTCTGCCAGCCAGGAAGTCGGCGGCCATATATGAACCGGGGTGCTGTACGATATAAAGAGAATCCCATTGGTCCAGTTTCCTTTCATCATTGAAATAGGGCCGCCGCAATTTCATGAGGCTGACGTTCTCGCTGTCGATGGGTGATCCTGTCACCTGCATATCAGCAAACCTGCTCAGGCTGACGGTGACTGTCATAACACCCGGCTCGAGATAAAATTCCCTTGAGTAGTTTTTTTCATCAAATACCACACCCGGAAGATAGTTGAGATAAACAAATCCCGCGTACTTCCCTTCGAGCTTTTCTTTTAATAGGAACTGCTTTGGTTCCATCTGCCGGCCATGGGACAGTATATGAGAAAATATCAATATAGAACAAAGGATGAGGCGCATTTTAGCATATGTTTTATTCCCCTAATTTATAATAACTTTCCTGAAATTTTCGCATATGCAACAGGTGAAATGGTTCGAACGGAGCTTTGACTTCTCCAAAACCCAGCATATCTTCCCGTCGATATTGGAGCGCTTAAAGGGGACTCCGGCCCGGCTGGAAGAGAAATTCAGATCTATACCCGTTGAACTACTGATACGGCAGATAGACGGCACCTGGAGCATCAAGGAAAACCTGGGGCATCTGACGGACCTGGAACCATTGTGGCAGATAAGGCTCAATGATATCATCATGGGTAAGGCGGAGCTGAGCCCTACCGATCTTCAAAACGCCAGGACCACCAACGCGGGGCACAACGATGTGCCGGTGGCTGAGCTTTTGCTAAGATTCAGAAAGGAGCGGGAAAAGACGATGGTGATGCTGGAAGCCATCGATGAGGCGGCGGTATTCAAGTCTGCCCTGCATCCCCGGCTGAAGACGCCCATGCGTACAATCGATCTTTTTCTTTTTGTAGCGGACCATGACGATCATCACCTGGCGCGGATCACAGAACTGTCCAGGCTGCCGGTGTAGGATAGTACAGCGGCGGAAGGCCGGCACTTCCAATAATAATTCCAGGAGGGCCATTCCCGAGTGCTCGTTGTACAGGTGATCGAATAACGGCAGGATATCCTTTTTAAAATGCGGATCGTAGACATTTATCATATCTAAATATACTGCCGGCAGGAAAGCATGCTATCTGAGACCTTCTCTTTTATGAAAACTTTGGGAGATGATGGAAAGCAATCCATTCCGCGGCGCATCCAGCCGCAATTCCCAGAACATAATGCCATTGAGCCCATTCTTCTTTACATACGCTGCCTTGGCTGTTACGGATCGTTCATCATCGTACGTGAGGAATACTTTGCATGCAGCATTGTACAGGTAAGGGGCCTGTGCGGTATCATCCCAATACCGCCGATAGCCGCCGGCAGGCGTATAGCTCTTTCTTATCTGCCGCATGGATACGAATTTTGTAAAGACGCCAGGTTGATGCAGCCCGTGGTCCCTATCTCCTACACGGTCCCAACGGCGGCCATAAAAGGTTGCCCCGATGGCTATTTTATCGTGGGGTATTTTTAAAGAGTCGAGATAACGCACAGCATTGTCCACGGACGCCTGTTGGCGGGGGGTAGAATATAAAGCGGTATGATGGCCCGTGACAGGACTACGGCTGCCGACCATATCATAGGTCATCAGGTTGATCCGGTCCGCTATGCGGGCAGCGCTAACCACATCGATGGAGCCACGCAGATATGGAGAGAACCCTGCCAGGATAAAGCTGATCTCTTTTGAAGGTCCCAACGATGCACGAAGGGCCCGGAGGAGGGATGTGAAGTTTTCTTTATCGGCGGGTGAAAAAGGGTGTCCCGGATAACCACCCAGCGTGGGGTACTCCCAATCCAGGTCAATGCCATCCGTGTGAAAATAATTTGTCAATTCCAGTACGCTGCGGGCAAAGCTTTCCCTTCCTTCCGCAGTCGCAAAGACGGTGGAGCATGTCCTGCAGCCGCCCCAGCCGCCCAGGGAAAGCAGTATTTTCAGGGACGGGTGATCCTTTTTAAAACTTACCAGCTTTTTGATGGCAAGGCTATCTGTCCGCCTGTCCACATGCAGGGTATTCTTCTTTAGGTAACAGAAACTATAAATGATATGGGTCAGCTGTCCGACGGGGTATCGGTCGATGTTTTCAGCATTTCCGGAATAATAAGCGATGACTGTCTGACCTTGAGCGGTTAAAAACAGGTTGAAAAGAAAGAGTAAGAGGATGCGGCTGATCACGGCAATAGTTTACTGTAGATCATGCAAACGGGATGCCGCGGCAAATGTGGCCAACCGCCCGGACGATCGCGGCGATCCCCCGGGCAGCAGCGTGGACGGGATGCCGATCAATATGGTATCGCATGCGCATGGACAGGGTTTTGCCGACAGCCATTTTATCATCCCGGAAGCCCTGGGGGGCGCTGATTTCAGAAAGGGACCTTATTATGCCGACGCTTCGGGGCAGATACCGGACCGCGCGGTTAAGGAAGGGATCATCGGGTTCTAAGAGACCCAGTTCGCAACAGAGACAAGACTAAAAGGGGAAGCCTTGCCCGTGGATGAGATCTGTTTTACACCAGGCACTCCTTTTGCCGCCAGCCTGCATCTGGCCCTGTATTTTAAATAGCGCTCTGCCGTACCATCCAATCCGCCAGCTCTGCTTTGTCCACCATATCCCAGGTGGGGGCGGTCTGTTCCAGGAATACCACCAGCTCCGCTTTCCCGTTGCCCGCCAGCTGCTGTTCGCTGATAAACCCTGACATGTCGGGGTAATTGTTCTCGTAGATGCTTTTCCCCCTGGCGGAAAAACAACAGGCGAGATCGGCATAAGTATAGGCCCGTACGGAGAGGTCCTTGAACAGTCCCGGCTTTTCCATCTGTATGTCAAAATAAGAGTAGGTCGAGAACCGGATGTACATGTCTATGTCGGTCACAGGCGTCGCTTTTAAATTCTCGTTGAACAGATAGGTTATCATGGTCCCTTCAAAAAAGCGCGCTTCATCCTGGATATTCCTTACCTGTTTCCGGCACTCGTACCACCGGCGTATCCAGTCGAGGGCGCATTCGTTCAGGACCACCCCTTTTATCGCGGGATTGTATAAAGATCTACCTCTTTTGCAGTATTCGATGTATTTCAGGGCCCTGTGGCCGGCGGCCAGCACACCCAAAAGAAAAATATTCCCTTCGGGTAATCGATACCTGGCAAAAATATGTTCGATCAGGGTGTCTACAAAGATCAACGACTTTTCGGAGAAATACAGGTCGACCGGCACTCCTGTGGCAATAATAAGAAAAGCGAAGCCTTTTTTCAGGACTTCGCTTTTGATACGCTGGTACTTCGAAGTGTCGCGGATATACAGGTTATTATCCTCCAATGCTACGACGGTACCAGATAGGACAGGTCGGTCGTCCGGCAGCGCAAGCGTATATCCTTTCTCATGGTGACTGCAGCTGCACGTGTTATTTTTCTGAGACATTATCCGGATGTGGTTGTCCATTATGACAGGTATTGCAAGTGATTGTCAGGGTGGCATCTTCCAGGTGGGGGTGTTTGAGGTTAAAATATTGTTTGTTGATCCGCATGGTCATGCGCATCATGGTCCTTGCCATCTCTTTTTCGGGTTTTGCATCGCTGGCATAGTCCAGCTGATGGGAGCCTTCCTTCTCTGCGTGACAGAAACCGCAGGATACGCCAAGCGCGTCCGAGATCTCGTCCACCATGAGCTTTGACATGGCCTTCGAGGTGATGTACTTTGGCAGGACCTTCAGGTTACGGTACGCTCCTTTCGGCGGGGCGGTTGCTGCGCTGCATAGGAACAGGGCGGCTATGAGACTGATGATGATCGTTTTCTTCATATTTCCTATTTTGCAAATATATCCAGGCTTACT
>DASZVM010000709.1:0-7106 GCA_035547295.1 Puia sp.
TGCCGCCTCCGCCGCTATATACGGTACGCGCGCTGCCAATGGGGTGCTGCTTGTCACGACCAGGCAAGGCACCAGCGGCAAGCTGCAGCTGAGCTATGATTACAACCTGGGCATCACCAGACCCACCGCGCTCCCCGATAACCTTATTTACAACTCCGCTATGTACATGAAGCTCTGGGATACGGCAGCTACTCATTCAGGTTATCCCAATAAATTTACCCAGCAGCAGATCGATCTCTATTCCGACCCCAATCGCAACAAAAAGCTATATCCCGACTTTAACTGGCTGGACGCCGTCATGCGCACCGTGGTAATGCAAACGCACCATCTGGGTTTCACCGGGGGGCGTAATGGAACCACCTATAATGTAGGACTTGGTTATGTAGACCAGCCCGATATAATGGTTGGCTTCTCCTTCAAAAAATACAACCTCCAGTTCAACCTGAATACGAAGATCAATGACAATGTAACCTTTGGTTCTGCCATTACTTTCAATTACAGCAGGAGGTCATATGCTTCCCGGGGCAGCCAGGACCAGTTCCTTTCCACGCTTTCCCAGACGCCGCTGTATGGCCCCAAATTACCCGATGGCAGCGGACGATATGTCAATTCAGTTTTTCCCAGCGTACAGACGCCAAATAAGAATCCCATTGCTATTGCCGAGAATGCCCTTGTAAAGGACGATGACTATTATATTCAAAGCAGCCTGTACGTCAACGTAAAGCTTTTGAAAGGACTGGAATGGCGTACCAGCGGCGGCTTCAATTTCGAATATGAAAAGACAGCGGACTTCAAACCCGTGATCTATCAGTACAACTGGTTTGCCGGTCCCAACGATGCACCCGAACGTACGTTGGATGTCAATGGTCAGGGCATGGTCGTAACGGATGGCAATACTATCTATCCCGTAGGGTACACGCAGCTCACCTACACAAAAAGCATAAAAGAGCACAACCTAAAAGCTTTAGCCGGTACCCAGGTCGAATACAATAAGAATCAATCCCTCGTCGGAAATCGCAATACCCCGTTTGCATCCAATGTCCTGCAGGAGCTGAATGCAGGGCCCGCCGGCTCCCAGATCAATTCAGGCACTTCTGCCGAATGGTCCCTGCGTTCTTACTATGGCCGGTTGAACTATGACTATAAGGAAAAATATCTGTTGGAAGGCAATGCACGGTATGACGCTTCCTCCCGCTTCCCTCCCGGCAACAAATGGGGCTTTTTCCCTTCTCTCTCCGCCGGCTGGGTGGCCAGCAAGGAGCAGTTCCTGGAAAATGTTTCCTGGTTGAGCAACTTAAAGCTGAGGGCTTCCTGGGGTAGGCTGGGTAATCAGAATATCAGCAACTATCCCTACCAGGACCTCTATACCTATAGGAACGCATATAACACGAATGCCTCCTATAGCTATCCTTTCTCAGGCAGCACCCTTACCACAGGTGTAGCGCAGAATGCGCTGCCGAATGCCCGTATCCGCTGGGAAACCACCCGTGTCATAGACTTCGGTACGGACATTACCCTGTTTAATAAATTAAACCTCACGGTAGACTGGTACAACAAGCTGACATACGACATCCTGGCGACATTCGCCATTCCCGGATACATCGGTCTGAATCCGCCCACGATCAACAATGGCAAGATGCGGAATACAGGCGTGGAATTCTCGGCCCAGTATACGGATAACATAGGCGGGGTACATTATTCCGTGGGTGGTAATATCCAGGCCAACAGGAACACGCTGGTAAAGTTCGGCCCGCCGCAGATCACCAGCAATAACACCATCTACCAGGAAGGCAAGCCCTATGGCAGCTTTTATCTCTATCAATTCGCAGGGATCTACCAATCCACCGAAGACGTTCAAAAATCTCCCGTACAGCAAAACACCCCTCAGCCCGGTTATATGAAGTTCAGGGATGTGACGGGTAATGATACCGTGGACGCAAATGACAGGGTGATCGTCCCCGGTGTCTTCCCAAAATTCGATTACTCTTTTAATGTCAATGCCTCGTACAAGAATTTCGATATCACAGTATTTCTCTATGGCTCTTATGGTCAGAAGCAATTCGTGAATGGCTGGGGCATCCAGCCGTTTAACCAGGGTTCGCCGCCAACTACGGATTGGCTGAATGCATGGACGCCGCAGAACCACAGCAATACCATGCCCTTGCTCTACATAACAGGACAAGGCACTGCCAGCGCCAATGCCGGCACCCCTTCCACCTGGTATCTGAAGGATGCGTCTTTCCTACGCATCAAGAACATTCAATTAGGATATACCATCCCCGCATCAATCGCCAAACGCCTGACCATGACCAGCCTGCGGATATACTTTGCCGGTGACAACCTGGCGACATTTACAAAATTTCCCGGTCTGGATCCCGAGCGGGTAGCCACGAACACCCGGTTTGTCGTGCATCCCCAGAACCAGGTATTCTCTTTTGGTGTAAAAGCAGTCTTTTAACGATTAAAACATCTGCAGCATGAACAGATATCTTTTTCCCGCAATAATCTCTATCCTTACCATAGGCCTCTTCGGTTGTAACAAGGACTTCCTCGATAAGAACCCGCCGGACCAGCTTTCAGCAGGCACGTTCTGGAAAACACAGGCTGATGCCGACCTGGCCCTCGCCGGCGTCTATAGCTATCTCGTCCAGGGATATGACTATACCAGCTCCACCAACACAGGGCAGGGGTGGGGGGCAGGCACGCCATATTGGGAGACCCTGACGGACAATGCTTACAGCTCAGCTTTTGGGAATGTAGCCATCGGCGCTATCGAAGCTACCACCGGCGCCATTCAATCCGACGCGTATGCCACACCGTACAAGGCGATACAGGCCTGTAATATCTTTCTGGCCAATGTGGGCAATATAAAGACCATGGATGCGCCTGCCATGAACAAGTATGTGGGCGAGGTAAGGTTTATCAGAGGCTATTATTATTTTTTGCTGACCCAGCTGTATGGCGACGTAGTCCTCTCTTTCCGCCCCCTGGGTAAGGATTCCGCCAGCTATAAGTTGCCACGGTCACCAAAAGCCGAAGTGCTGGACTCCGTGCTGAGCGACTTTAACTTCGCCGCCGCCAATCTGCCGAACACTCCATACAACGGACATGTGGTGCGGGGTACCGCCCTGGGTTACCTGGCGAAGTTTTACCTGACAACGGGCCAGTGGCAACAGGCCGCCACAACGGCAAAGACCATCATGACAGAAGGCAAGTTCAGCATCTACCAGGGAGGCTATCGCGGCCTGTTCCTGAAACCCGGTCAGAACAACAACCCGGAGATCATGTTCTCAGGCAGGTACCAGGTACCCAACGCATTCAGTCCCGCGGATTATCTGTATACATATAGCGCCAGCTTCCAGCCGGTAAGCTATCTGGTGAATGATTATGAATGTACGGATGGATTGCCGATCACTGTTTCTCCCCTGTACAACAGCGCCACTCCATATAACAATAGGGACCCCCGTCTGCTGGCCACCGTGCTTGTACCCGGCGTGCTGTACAAAGGCGGTATCCCTTTCAAACCCTCCGACCTCGGTGCGACCGCCGGATTCCTGAATAAAAAAGGGGTCGATTCCACCAGGGCCACCGTCATCGGTACCCAGAGCGACCAGGACTGGCCCTATCTCCGTTTTTCCGAGATACTATTGACGTATGCCGAAGCGGAAAATGAGGTCAACGGACCGGACCAATCCGTCCATGATGCCGTGGATTCCGTGCGCCGCAGGGCCGGCGTCAATATGCCGCCGCTGCCTACCGGTATTTCCCGGGATTCCATGCGCATACGCATCCGTCATGAGAGAAGGATCGAGCTCGCGTTGGAAGGCCAGCGGTATTTCGATCTGAAACGTTGGCGATTGGACAGGATCATTATGCCAGCCGTAAAAGATCCCAACGGCAATTTCCGGACCTTCCCGTTGCGGGATACATTATGGCCTGTACCCCAGACAGAGATCGATCTGGCCAGGAGTTTTAATAATCCTAATTTCAAACAGACACCGGGGTATAACTAACTAACCACGAAGAATTGAAAAGCCCGCCGATGGGGCCTGGACGGTAGCATCGCTTACGACCATCACTTCAGAGACGACAGCCCGCTCAGGCCCTTTCTTACACCACTCTACAAAGAGACGCAAATCCACCTCAGGACCGCTGGCCAGCGCCTCCACATGACCCTCCCGGGTATTCTTCACCCAGCCGGTAAGATGTAGCCGGTCGGCCACCTCTTTGGCGCCGGCGCGATAAAAAACACCTTGTACTTTACCTTTTATCAACAGATGGATGGTGGGCATAATTGCGATACAGTCACCGTATCAAAAACGGGCAGTAGCCAAATCTACGAAAATACTTAAAACATTGGCCGCCAGCCTCGTGCCAGTCTGGCACCTTCTTGGCCATAAAAATATCATGCTGATCAATTATATCAGGATCGCCTGCAGGAACCTCTGGCGAAGCAAAGGCTTCTCCTTTATCAACCTCATAGGCCTGGCCATCGGAATGGCCAGCGCCATCCTTATATTATTGTGGATACAGAACGAGCTTAGCTATGACGCCTTCCATAAGAACAAGGCCAGGCTATACGAGGTATGGAACAGGGGTACATTCGATGGGAAGCTCCAATGCTGGAATACCACCCCCCAACCCCTGGGACCGGCTCTGAAGCAGGAAGTGCCTGAAATAGAGGAGGAGGTGCGAGTCTATGCGCGCTGGTACGTGACTGTCGTGGGTGAAAGAAAATTTTCGTCAAAGGCCTTTACCGTCGACCCATCTTTTTTGTCCATGTTCACCTTCCCGTTGATAAAAGGCGATCCCGCCACAGCTCTCAACGATGTTTCTTCCATTGTCATTACTGAAAAGATGGCCAAAAAGATGTTTGGGAATGAAGATGCCATGAACAGGACCATCCGTATCGACATGGACAATTTCAGGGTCACCGGCATCCTGAAAGACCTGCCCATCAACAGCACTTTTGATTTTGACTACCTGCTGCCCTGGTCCTATATGAAAAAGACAGGCCAGGATGATCAGCTGTGGGGCAATAATTCCGCCGGTAACTACGTGCTGCTAAAGCCTGGCGCCACAGAGACCGCTGCAAACCTGAAAATAAAGGACATTACAAAAAAACAAAGCAATGGCGAAGTAAAGGAGGAGTTATTCCTCCATCCCGTCACCAAATGGCATTTGTACTCCGACTTCGAAAATGGCAGGATCGCCGGTGGACGTATCGGGATCGTGCGGCTGTTCGGCATCATTGCCGCTTTTATCCTGCTGATCGCCTGCATCAATTTTATGAACCTGAGTACAGCACGCAGCGAACGCCGGGCCAAAGAGGTCGGTATCCGGAAAATGGCAGGCGCACGCAAAGGCTCATTGATCATGCAGTTCCTGTGCGAATCGATCCTGATCGCCTTCTTTGCCGCCGCGCTGGCATTCCCGCTGGTGCAATGGGCGCTCCCTGCCTTCGACAGGCTGGTAAATAAGCAATTGACCGTACCTTACGACAGCTTCTCATTTTGGATGTCCGCCATTGCATTTATTCTTCTGACAGGCATCATTGCGGGCAGCTACCCTGCATTCTTCCTTTCTTCTTTCCAGCCTGTAAAGGTTTTAAAAGGTACGTTCAAAAGAGCCCATGCCCTCATCAATCCGCGAAAAGTCCTGGTAGTAATACAGTTTAGCTTCGCTATCATACTGATCATTTCTACCTTTATAGTAGTAAGGCAGATCCGTTATGCACAGCAGCGTCAATCAGGGTATGAGCGCAGTCAGCTTGTCTATCATTGGCTCACAGGCGATCTGAACAAAAATTTTTCTCCGGTTAAACAGTCCCTTCTTTCTTCCGGTCTGGTCACCTCCATTACCCGGTCGAACCTTATGCTCACCGAAAGGGGGAATGATAGCTGGGATTTTCAATGGCAGGGAAAAGCTCCGGGGGATAAGATCGATTTTGATGTACTGGCGGAAGATGAAGCGTTGGTAAAGACCGCCGGTCTTCAGCTGTTGAAGGGACGGGATATGGACCTGGTCGGCTATCCCACCGACTCCACAGCCATGCTGCTCAACGAATCGGCCGTAAAGGCCATGGGTTTCAAAGAGCCCATCGGACAGCTGGTACAGGGATACAATGGCGCCCGTTATCACGTAATAGGTGTAATAAAAGACTTTATTTTGGGCTCTCCCTACGACCATATACGTCCCATGATCATCGAAGGCACAAACGGAGGCGCCTTTAATGTCCTGAACATCCGCTTTAAACCCGGAAGCGATATGGAAAAGGACCTCCGTTTCATGGAACAGCTTTTTCGTGAGTACAACCCCAGCTACCCCTTCGAATATCATTTCGCCAATGAAGATTATGCCCGGAAATTTGATGACACCCAGCGTGTCGCGACCCTCACAGCCCTGTTCAGCGCGCTGACCATCTTTATTTCCTGTCTCGGTCTTTTCGGACTGGCAGCATACATGACAACCAATCGAATAAAAGAGATAGGGGTACGAAAGGTCCTGGGGGCCTCTGTCTTCCGGATCACCGCCCTGCTGACAAAGGATTTCCTCGCATTGGTAGCCCTCTCTATTATTATTGCCACACCGGTCGCCTGGTATGCGATGCATCGCTGGCTGCAGGAATATGAATACCGCATCGATATACAATGGTGGGTTTTCCTGCTGGCCGGTGTATTGGCCGTTATCATATCGCTGCTGACCGTGAGCTACCAGGCCATCAGGGCGGCTATGGCCAATCCCGTAAAGAGTTTAAGGACAGACTGACCGGTTGCTCTGTCGCAGGCGGCATTGGAATAATATCCTATCTTGTGCAGGAAACCAATGCTAATTTAGCCTAAAGGAGCGATGTCAATCCTGGATGAAGAAGTGTTAACAAGGCTTTCCAACGAAGACCCTGCAGCCTTGCAGCTGCTTATAGAGACCTATTTCCCCATACTTTGCCGGTTTGCTGAAAAGTTTCTCCCCGATCACTCCCTTGCCAAGGACATTGTCCAGGAGGTATTTATCAAGGTTTGGAATAATAAGCCTTCATTCGACAGCATAATGAGCCTCAAAGGCTATCTTTTTACCCTCACGAGGAATGGTTGCCTGAATATGATCCG
>DASZVM010000710.1:0-5813 GCA_035547295.1 Puia sp.
AACACCAGGCGATCCACGATACGGCTGGTGTCGCTCATCCTGTCCAGCATCCGCTGTCTTATCTGCAATGTTGATAACGGTTGTCCCGCCCCTCTGAGTATGCGCAGGATGTTGAATTGCTGCGCGGTGATCTCCCATTCATCAAAGATCTTGTTGATCTTTTCCGTCATCCAGTTATATGTATAGACGAGGTTGATGGCGGATTTCTGGTGTTCATTGCGGAATTTTCGCTGGTTTATTTCATTTTCAAGCGACATGTTAGCTGATGATTTGACAGGGACCTCGGCCCGTGTAAGGCGTAAAAATACGCAAATAATCTATTTCCGGGCTGCACGCAAGTCCTGCGTGAGCATAAAAATGGTGTATAGATGATGGGCTTCGTGCAGCAAAAAGAACTGTGTCCATTGCGGGATCGTGAGCGTACCATACCTGGGATGAACGCCGGTGAGGGGGAGGTCTGTCTCTTTCAGGCCCGTGAGACAAGCTGTGATCTGCGCGGCCTTTGCGGGGATAAGATGCAGAAGGGTTTCCAGGGGCATGTGCAGATAGTTCGGGAATCCGGGGTCCTTTTCAGCAACGTATCGTTGAAAGACCGGCGTGGGTCCGGCGATGATCTTTTTCAGTCTGTCGATGAATGCGGGCTGATAGGCGGCCAGGTGTGCGATGTTCTCAAAGGCGCTCCATTTGCCGGGGTCGGTGCGTAGTTTGAGCTCCTCTTCGGAGAGATCACGGATGAGCTCTGGCAGGGCTTCATGCTGGTGGCGGAGACGGGTAAATATCGATCCGGAGAGAGGCATCAGTCGCTCCATACTTTTGTCCCTTCGCTGCAATTGGCGCAGATGTCGATATTCTTACGGCTTTGAAGGATCTGCCTTCGGAAGTTCACATACTGATCATTGTGCCAGATGTCTTTGAATGGCCGGCCTTTCAGGTCGCCTAGTTTATGCTGTGCATCCTTGTCGAAACAACAGGGAACGACCAGTCCGTCCCAGGTGATGACCGTCGCATGCCAGAGACGCCAGCAATGGTTGGACAGCCGGCCCTTGAAGGTGTGGGTGCCGTCCTTATTCTTTTGGTAACGGCTGTACCGTTGGTTCTGTGGAATGAGGCCGTTGGGATCATTTTCGTAGTCATAGACCTGGGCTGTCTTAAAGCGGACCTCGTCCACACCCACTTCGGCGGCCAGGCGCCGGATATCCTCCAGCTGGTGTTCGTTGGGTTTTACGACGAGGAACTGGAAAAAGACAAACGGTTTCCTGCTCTTCAGCTCTTTTTTCCATTTGACGATGTTGCGGGCGCCTTCCAGTACTTTTTCCAGCCGCCCTCCAACCCTGTATTGCTCATATACTTCCTGTGTGGTCCCGTCGATGGAGATGATGAGACGGTCGAGCCCGCTCTCTACTGTACGTTTTGCATTCTTATCGTTGAGATAATGGGCATTGGTAGAGGTGGCGGTATAGATCCCTTTTTTGGACGCATAGGTCACCATGTCCAGGAAGGCGGGATTCAGATAGGGCTCGCCCTGGAAGTAAAAGATCAGGTAGAGCATGTCTTTGGACAGCTGATCGATGGTATCCCGGAAAAAGTCATTTTGCAGCATGCCTGTGGGCCGGGTAAAGGCACGGAGACCGCTGGGACATTCAGGGCAGCGCAGGTTGCAGGAAGTAGTCGGTTCGAAAGATATGCTTACGGGATAACCCCACTGAATGGCTTTGCCGGTGAATTTGCTCAGGTAATAGCTGCTGAGAACCTTCAGACCATTCCACAGACGCCTGGGCGTGAGTTTGGATAAAAGGTTGATGGTATCGTCACGGTTAAATGCGGGCATTGGAAGGATAAAATTACGCTTTTTAATGTAGGTTTGCATCCGCAGCTATGGCGAGTTTACCAAACAAAAATATAGTCTGGAAGATCATATTGTTATCTATGGGCGTTGGAGTGGTGGTCATGCTCGGTTTTGCGGCCTATGACTGGTGGGTGGAGAGAAGGGCCCATTTTGTCCGGTATCCGGAATTCGGTATCGATATCCCTATCAACTATACTATCCATGGCATCGATGTGTCCAAGTACCAGGATGTCATCGATTGGGAATCGGTGAAAGAAATGCGGGTCGGAAACGTACAGCTGGGTTTTGCCTTTATAAAGGCGACGGAGGGTCTGGGGAATGAAGACGCTTTTTTCCGGCGCAACTGGAAGAAGTCAAAGAATGCGGGGCTGGTGAGAGGGGCTTATCATTTTTTTCTGGCCACCAAGAGCGGTAAGGCGCAGGCTGAGAATTTTATCAATTCGGTGGAGTTGTCCCCCGGCGACCTCCCGCCTGTGCTGGATATCGAGCAGACCTATGGGGTACCTGGCGAAAAGCTTCGGGAAAGGGCCAGGGACTGGCTGCAGACGATACAGGAATATTATCATGTCACGCCGATCGTTTATACCAACGTAGATTTTTACCGGCAGTTCCTGAAGGATGATTTTGACGGTTTTCCTCTGTGGGTGGCCCATTATCTGCAAAAGGAACGTCCCCGTACTTACCGGGACTGGACCTTCTGGCAGCACAGCGAGCTGGGGCGGGTGAACGGGATCGTTACAAGGGTGGATTTTGATGTTTTTAATGGGGATAGTGTGGAGTTTAAGAAGTTGTTAATGAATTGATTAGAGGGGGCGTTGAAAGGAGGCGGTCGCAAATTGCGACCACCTCGGTTAGCTGCTGTGATCGGCCACGATGACCCAGCGGCCGCCGATCCTGCGGAATAATAAAGTATATACGCCGCCTATATCTCCGATCTTTCTTTTCAGCTGCCATTTACCAATGACGAAATAATACTCGGGCGAGAGCTTTTCCAGTTTGAGCAACGTAAAGATCAGCTCTCCCATCTTGTCGGGGCTATCGTAATGTTTTTTGTAATTGTCGAGTGCAGCGGTATAGCCATAGGTAATCCCGGACTGTCCGATGAAGGCGAGGGAGTCGCTGTCCCAGTATCCCTTCATAAAACCGTCGAGATCGCCTTTATTCCAGGCGGTGATCTGATCCGCAAGGATCCGGCGGATAGCAGATTCGTCGCTGCCCTGTGCGAATGAGGGAAGGGTGAAAAACAGGAAGAGAGCGAGGAGCGGTGTTTTTCCCATGTCTGTATTTTTGGGTAAGTTACTACTCCTCTTCCATTTCGCGCAGCAGGTCCTGCAATTTCCGGATATGCTGTCCATAGAGCCGGCCCACGTACCAGACGTTGAGAAAATAGACGCCTATGGTCAGGGGAATGAGCAGGAGCATCCAGGTGAGAGGATGCTGCCACCAGGGGGCGCCGCTGATGCGATAGAAAAGGTCGGCCCCGGGAGCCGGCGGGTATTTCCACCGGATGATCAGCCAGGAAAGGATGGTCATGAGGGGGATCATGATGGTACCTGCCCGGATATAGAAGCGGGTATATCTTTTCAGGGTATCGACCTGTCGCTGCAGACTGGAGCGAAGGGTACATCCACTGCATTGCATGGCCTTCAGGATCTGATCTTTCCGATAGAAATAGACGGCGAGGATGACAAGCAGCAGGATAAATAGCCAGCCGATGCCGGAAAGCTTTCCGTCAAAATCCAGGAAATAAAAGAGGATGGTGGGTGTATAAGTGACAAGGATGAGCAGGAGCTCTCCCGTGAGGTTACGCCGCATCTTTTCCACGGGCCCTTTTGAACGCTGGTGCAGGAGCGCGCGTATCTCTTCCGGACTTTTGCCGGGGGCGGGAGCGGACTCCAGGGTGCGCCATACATATTTCAAGCTATCTAATTCCATAAGTAGCCTCCTTTGTCATTTTGCGTAATTTTTCACGGATGCGATTCATTTTTACCCGCAGGTTGTTCTGATTGATCCCGAGGATCTCTTCCATTTCTTCGTATGACCTGTCTTCCAGGTAAAGCATGACGAGGGCTTTTTCTATTTCCGACAGCTTATCGATGGCGGCATAGAGCTGCCGGAGCTGCTGTTCTTCCTCTCCGGGCCAGGTCATCTCCTGGAGGGGTGCGGGGATCTCGTTCATGTTCACCGGGGACGGGCGCCGGCGCTGCTTACGGAGATTGGAAATGGCGGTATTGAGGGCGATGCGATAGAGCCAGGTGCTGAATTTGGACTCACCGCGGAAGTGGGGATAGGATCGCCAGAGCTGGATAACCATTTCCTGGAAAAGGTCCTGGCGATCGGCCTCGGAAAAGCAATAGAGCCTGCACACTTTATACAGCAGCGAGCGGTGCTCCTGCACCAGCCCGACGAATTCTTCTTGCATGTCGCGGGCGGAAGGTTCCAAGGTGGAGATTTTTTAGCAATTTATGTCTTTGTCGTTAGGAAGGCGAAAATGTTACCTTCGCCCCATGAAGAAAATATACTGTCTGTCTACCTGCAGCACTTGTGCCCGGATCCTGGATGAGATCGGGGCGGAGAAGAAGGGTTTTTCCTTACAGGATATCAAAACGGAGAAGATCACGTCTGCCCAGCTGGATGAAATGAAGGAAAAAGCGGGCAGCTACGAGGCGTTGTTTAGTCGCAGGGCATTGAAATACAAGGAATTGGGTCTTAAAGACAAAAAATTATCGGAAAAGGATTACCGCAAGCTGATATTGGATGAGTACACCTTTCTCAAACGGCCGGTGGCCCTGGTAGGGGGCAAGATCTTTGTAGGCAGCGAGAAAAAGACGGTAGAGGCGCTGAGCAATGCCGTCAATGGAAAGTAAACTGTCGTCGTTGGACAGAGAATAATCGTTGAACAGGGAATCGCCGGCTGGTCATCAATTGGATGATAGGGTCTTTAGCTTGGCCAGACCTGTGTGTTGGGCCACTTTTACTTTTACCAGGCCTTTCCCCCCGGCATAGTCCCGGGCGGAGCTGAAAAGATAGGCTTCCGGAAGGTCGACGATCCTTTCCCGTACGGGGTTTTCGTGAATATGTTCGATCCGGCCCATCAGGAGGTCTGGCTGGCCGGCATCGATATGCAGGGGGCTGCTGCAATTCTGCCAGAGATTGAACTTCTCGATACGTTTGAGGGATTTGCTGAAGTCCTCGAAGCGCTGCATCATCCAGTCCTTGCGGAGGTCCATTTCCACTTCGATGGCCTTTAATAATTCCGGCGTAGTATATTTTTTAAAATCCCTTTCAAAATAAGCAGGGCCGTTGCCTTCGGGGATCCTTACGAGCAGATGCAGATGATGGGTCATGAGGCACCAGGCGTATAAGCAAACCTGGCCAGTCTCTACAAAATGATTCAGGGCATCCGCTATCACCTGTTTATAGGCCGGCCGGGTGAACACATCGATACGATCAACCACATTCAACGTAAGAAAATAACAGGCTTCCCGTGGGCCAAGGTGCTTATTGTTTGCCGGCATGGTTATTCATTTTATAGTGAATAAATTCTGTCCTTCGGACAACGAACCTCCGGTTCGTTTGGAATTGATCCTATGGGGTAGGGATGCTGACAGCGTTGGGAAAGGGGAGCCTTTACGGCACTACCGTAAGTTACAAATTTGGCGTGTTATGTGTTTGGAATATTCTTTAATTTTTTGTTACGGGTGGCTCGAATAGCCTGACTTTTTGATCAGGGAAGGCGCTGCAGTACACATAATGCTCTGGGATGTCAACTATTTTTTCGTTCATAAGGCTTTTGAGGGGGGATGGAAAGAGCTGATGATCTTTTCCAAACTTTTCGAGGTCCACCGGTTGATTGCCGAATTGCCAGAAATGGTGTTCGGAATCGTGCTGGTACC
The DNA here is from genome assembly GCA_035547295.1 of Puia sp. Lineage (GTDB taxonomy): Bacteria > Bacteroidota > Bacteroidia > Chitinophagales > Chitinophagaceae > Puia. The sequence goes on from DASZVM010000710.1 coordinate 5,743, forward strand.
GGTTGGCAAAGAACTGGAACAAGCGAAGAAGCCATTCTTTACGAGCTTCGGTAGGGTGTTCGGCAATGGCT
>DASZVM010000711.1:0-22829 GCA_035547295.1 Puia sp.
TGACGGTACGGTATTACTTTTCGGATACCGAAGCGCAAAGCCTGCTGGCCGCGGCCGGCTGCCCGGCTTGTATCAAACCGCCGGATATCTACCAGGCCGGCGTTGCTCAATACAGCAGCCCCATACAGACAGAAGAGAACAGCACCCTGGCGGACAATGCCACCGGCTTCTACCATTTCCTGCAGCCTCACCAGGATGTCAGCATCATCCCCTATGACAACGGCTACTACGCCGAATACTCCGTCAGCGGGTTCTCCGAATTCTGGATCAATGCGGGCGGACCAGGTAACCTTCCATCACAGGGGCCGTCCCTGCTGTCCTTCTCCGTCACCCGGTCAGGGGACATAGGTTTATTACAATGGAACACCAGCGGTGAAACCGGCACCAGCCGGTATATCATCGAAAAAAGCCATGACGGCGCATCATTCATGCGCCAGGACTCCATAGCCGCCCTCAACGGGGACACGGCCAACCACTATCAATATTTTGATAATGCGCTCTGGAAAGGGATGAATTACTACCGTCTGAAACTGCTCGATACGGACGGACGCTATAACTATTCTCCCGTACGCACCCTGAATATGGATGATGCAGGGCTGCGGGTCCATATCTACCCCAACCCCTATCGCACGGGAGAGCTGCATATCACCAGTTCCGCAAACCTTCTCAACATCGGGCTGGTGGACGTCTCGGGCAGGGTCATTTTGCAAAAGCCCGTCAGCGGCAATGCCCATACGCTCACTCCAGGCCGCCTTTCCCAGGGTATTTACTTTATATTAATAGATACCGAAGAAGGAAGGAAGGTGGAAAAATTGCTGGTGAAATAATATATATTGCCCATATTAATGTAGGTTTGCCCGGCATGCTGCATTTTGCAAAACAAAATCCTGTTAACAAAATTTTATGAGTTTTAATCGAGTGAACAATGTCGTGGGCTGGATCGTGGGAGTGATTGCCTGTACCGTCTATGTCATGACCATGGAACCCACCGGCAGCTTCTGGGATTGCGGTGAGTTCATCTCCAGCTGCTACAAGCTCCAGATCCCACACCCCCCCGGCGCCCCCCTCTTCGTCCTCATGGGCCGCTTTTTTATCATCCTCTTCGGTGATAACCCCCTTACAGCCGGCAGGGCCGTCAACTTCATGAGCGCCATCGCCAGCGGTCTGTCCATCCTCTTCCTGTTCTGGACCATCACCCACTTCGCCCGGAAGCTCGTTCAAAGACAAAACACCACCGTCGAGCCGGACAAGCAACAGCTGTTTACCATCATGAGCGCCGGTGTCGTAGGCGCCCTGGCCTATACATTTTGCGACTCGTACTGGTACAGCGCCGTGGAAGGCGAAGTATACGCATCCAGCGCTTTCTTTACCGCCCTGGTATTCTGGGCCATCCTCAAATGGGAGCATCATTCAGACCAGCCCGGCGCCGATAAATGGATCGTCTTTATCTTTTACATGATGGGGCTTTCCATCGGCGTCCACCTGCTGAACCTGCTCACCATCCCCGCCATCGTGATGGTATACTATTTCAAAAGGTTCAAACCCACCACCTGGGGCTCGATCTTCGCTTTTCTCACCGGCTGCATCATCACAGGCGTCGTACAGGTGGTGATCATTCAATATTCCATCAAAGGCGCCGGCGCGTTCGATATCTTCTTCGTCAATGACCTGGGGCTGCCCTTCTTCTCGGGTTTTGGAATTTATTTCATCCTGCTGGCAGCCCTCCTCACCTGGGGTCTTACTTTCAAAAGAGAAACGACCACTGTCACGCGCATCCGTATCTGGCTTGGCGTGTTCGTGCTCCTTGTTGCCCTTCCGGTCATCATCAATTCCGGGGGCGGCGGCGGCGGAAAATTTTTCAAGCTGCTGGTTGGTCTGGTGCTGGCCTACCTGGGCGGCTATATCATCAAAAAGGACGCCCTGCCCTCTTTCAAGCTGGCCCTCTGGTGCTTTGCTTTTATGCTGCTGGGCTATTCCACCTATTTTACCACCCTTATCCGCAGTAATGCCGATCCCGCCGTGGATATGTACAACGTGGATAATCCAGTGAGCCTGGTAGGATACCTCAGCCGCGAGCAGTATGGTGACTGGCCGATCCTGTATGGACCGGATTTCACCGACCCAGCCCCCACCATCGAAGGTGCGGATGTATACGCAAAAGGTAAAGATAAATATGAAATAGCGGGCAAGCAGGTCGTACAGGATTGGGGCGGCGCGCCTTCCGCGCATGTCTTTCCACGCATGTGGAATCCCAGTAACGACAGACGTGAAATGGATATGTACCGCCGGTACTCCGGGATGGGTGATAATGATCAGCCCACCATGGCCGACAATATAAAATATTTTATCAACTACCAGACGGGTTGGATGTATCTGCGTTATTTCATGTGGAATTTCTCCGGCAAGCAAAATGACCTGGAAGGTTTTGGCAATGTACGGGACGGCAATGCCATCACAGGCATCGGCTTTATCGATAACATGCTTCTCGGTGACCAGAGCAAGCTTCCTGACAGCATCCATAAGGATAACAAATCCTACAACAGGATGTACATGCTGCCCCTTATCCTGGGACTCCTGGGTCTGATCTTCCAGGCCAAACGCAGCAAAAAGGATTTCTTTGTAACAGGCCTGCTCTTCTTCTTCACCGGCTTTGCCATCGTCCTCTATCTCAACCAGGCCGGGCAGCAGCCAAGGGAAAGGGACTACGCCTATGCAGGCTCCGAATATGCCTTTGCCATCTGGATCGGGTTGGGCGTCATCTGGATAAAAGAGCTCCTCGAAAAATATGCCCTCAAAGGCAAGGCCTCCATGGCAAACTATGCCGCCGCTGGTCTCTGCTTCCTGGCAGTCCCCGTTCTCATGGGTAACCAGGAATGGGATGACCATGACCGTAGTAAAAAGACCCTGGCAAGGGACCTGGCCCGCAACTACCTGGAAAGCTGCCCGCCCAACGCTATCCTGTTCTCTTTCGGGGACAACGATACGTACCCTCTATGGTATGCGCAGGAAGTGGAAGGCATACGTCCCGACGTCCGCGTCATGGTGAATACCCTGCTTGGCACGGATTGGTATATGAACCAACTGCGGTATAAGATCAATGAGAGCGCACCTTTCGATATCATCTTTACTCCGGAGCAGATCATGGGGGACAAACGGAATGTCAGCTATTTCACAGACCGCGTCCCCGGCTTTGACAAGAACAAATATTACGACCTCTATGATATATTGAAGAATGTCGTAGGCAGCGACGATCCGAAATACACCACCCAGACCAACAACGGCGGGACGATCAACCTGATACCCGTTCAAAAATTCTCGGTACCCGTGGATGTAAATACCGTACGCAGCAACGGAACGGTGCATCCCGGCGACAGTGTCGTATCCGAGCTGCACCTGGATATACCCCGGCAGAAGAATTACCTGGTAAAAAATGACCTGGCTATCCTCGCCATCATCGCCGCCAACAAATGGAAAAGACCCATCTGCTTTACCTCTCCACAGGAGCTGGGCGACCTGGGATTGTCGAAATATGTTCGTCTGCGGGGACTCTCTTATCAGTTGGTACCACTGGAGAATAGCAATGTCGATAACCAGGAGGCCTACAAGACCCTCATGGAAAAATTCACTTATGGCAATGCGGACAAGCCGGGCGTCTATTACGATGAGGAGAACCGCCGTCATCTCAACAGCATCAAATTCGCCCACGCCCAGGTGGCGCTAAGCCTGGCCCAGGCCGGTGAAAAAGACTCGGCACGTAAAGTGCTGGAGCATTACGATCAGCATGTCCTTGAATCCAATTTCCCTTACGGCATGACAAGTAACATGAATAACCTGCACGACTACTTCTCCTTCCGGTTCCTGGAAGCCTGCTACCAGGCCGGAGACATGAAGCTGGCCCAGAAAGTTACCGCTTCCCTGAAGAAAGACCTCATGCAGCAGATGGCCTATTACAAGTCGTTGGGAGAAAGCATGACGGACGAGCAGATGGCTATCAATGCCCAGATGATGATACAGGGCAAGGGCGGCAACCTGTCGGACAGACAGGCTCACTTTGCCCAGGACATTGTCTCGTCTTACCAGATACTATTGCAGATGGAAGAGTGGGATAAACAATACAACGGGAAACCGGCGCCGGCTGCGCCAACCCTAAAATAGAATAAAGGGCCCGTCAGGGCCCTTTTCATTTAGATCAGATGGGTAATCCTAACCCACCTACAAGTCCTAACACTGTGTTCAACAGAGGCGTAACAACGCCTCCAAGACCCAGTGTGTTCAATAAGCTCACAGGGATTGCCAGCAATGTCGGCAGTAATCCCGTAATGGGGCCTGCGCCGCCATTGATCTTCTCCATAGCAGCAAAATCCAGGGTTTTCATACGTAATGTTTTTAACGCGCCGCAACATCGCAGCGTACGCTAAAATTCTCCATAAACCACTGGATATTCTAGTACCACACATGATAACTTATCCTGTACATGGATAAATTATTTATAGATGTACACTTCGATCTTTCCGTCGCGGGTAACGCATCCCCGGTACATTCCCTCAGTATTGAACGGCATCGCCATATTGCCGTCCTTATCCAGCGCTATCAGACCGCCGTCCCCGCCCAGCTTGCCTACCTTTTGAATGACCCTGTCGCCGGCCTCTGTAACGGTGACGCCTTTGTATTCCATTTGAGCGGACAGATCATAGGCAACCACATTACGGATGTAGAATTCACCCCAGCCCGTACAGGATACAGCCACGGTGCCGTTATTGGCATATGTGCCCGCACCTATCAGGGGAGAATCGCCCACACGACCGTATTTTTTGTCCGTCATGCCGCCCGTGGAAGTGCCTGCCGCAAGGTTGCCATCCCTATCCAGCGCCACACATCCCACCGTACCGAATTTATAGTCCCGGTTGATGATCCCCAGCCTGCCATCCGGTAAATACACATGTCCTGCGGCAGCCTTGACAGAATCATCATGCAAAGCTTCCCGCAGCTCATTCCACCGCTGCTGTGTCCTGAAATAAGAAGGGTCGACCAGGGTTACGCCCGCTTCTTTTGCAAACTGCTCCGCTCCGCGGCCGGTGAGCAGCACATGCTCGGATTTTTCCATCACCGCCCTTGCAGCAGCAATGGGGTTACGGATATTCCTTACCCCGGCCACCGCTCCAGCCGCCAGCGTCTTACCATTCATGATAGCGGCATCCAGCTCGTTGATCCCATCATGGGTAAAGACAGCGCCTTTCCCCGCATTAAAAAGACTGTCGTCCTCCAGCACCTTGATGGTAGCCTCCACTGCATCGAGGCTGGACTGCCCCTTTTGCAGCACCGCGTAGCCAGTCTCCAGCGCCTTTTGCAGACCAGCCCTATAGGCGGCTTCCTTCTCCGGGGTCATATTCTTTTTAAGGATGGTACCCGCTCCTCCATGGATCACCATCACATATCTTTCCTCCTGCTGCTGCCGCAGCTCTCCATCCCTGACCGACCACCACCACCATCTCCCGCCTGCGGCCTTGCTCACGGCAAAGTCGGCGACGGAGAATTGGCCGTTGCCCGTCTCTGATCCCTTTATCTCGTATACCTTGATAGCCTTCCCTCCATTGTCCCATTCCAACGATTGTCCGGGCAGGCATCGCTCAGGCGCCTTTGCAGGGTCCGTCAATAAAAAATACGCGCTGCTGGTGCCGAACACCGTTGCCTGCCCCTTCCCGTCGATGCAGACAGCCGTCTTTTCATCCATTGCGATGCCCCGGGGGAATACCTTCCAGTCCTTAATGATCCTGCTGAGAAATGTCACATGCCTTCCCTGCCGGCGCCGGGTCAGGAAATGCATATCGCTGAGCACATTCCTCAGATAGGGTGCTTCCAGGAAATCATTATTGTACAGCTTTACAATGCTGTCGTACGGGTTTTCCAATATCGCCGAAGTAGCGCTGCCGCCCTCCCCGCTGTAATACATCCCCGTCAGCACGGCGCAACCCGCGCTGGTACCCCCCACAGGGACTTTTTTCACGTTAAGGAGATAATTGATGGCCTCGCTGGTCTTTGTATTTCTCCAGAAATTCATGTAGTTGGACTGATCGCCACCTACGATAAACAGCATTTCCGCATTCCTGATGACACGTGCCACCTCCGGTCTGTTGGCCATCGCCCGGGAATCGATGAGCAACGTCTCCACCGAATGTACTTTCCCCAGGCTATTGATGGTCTCATTGTACAGGTAGTTGCTGCTGGCCCGCAGGACAACGACATTCCCGCCACCGCTGCGATCGATCATCCATTTAAAAGCGCCGGGGACATCCCCGCCGCCGCCGATAAGGGCTACCCCACCCCGTGTAGGTGTAACGACATCCGTCGTGTCGCCCGTGAATCCGATAGAAGCCACACGGCCGGGAATGATCCGTTGGGCCGTCGCATTGCCGTAAAACGCGAGAGCCGCTAAAAAAAAGATTATTCTCATCATTAGTACCCATCGTTTTGTTTCATGTTCTTATTGGCCCTTAGTTCCGTATTGGGAATAGGGAATACATACTGCGCATCCGTAGGTTTCAGCAGCACAGCGCCCAACGCATTGACCGCATCCTCCGGGTTACGCTGGATAGGCAGGTTATTTCTCCTCAGGTCGAAATGCCGGTGACCTTCAAATGCCAGCTCCTTGAACCGTTCAGTCACCAGCGCATCCAGCAGGGCCTGCTTGTCGGCAAAAGTCTGATCCGCATATCCGCTGATACGGGCGGCACGCAGGGCATTGAGGTCCGCTGCCCCCGACACCAGGTCGTTCTTCTGCGCATAAGCCTCGCTCCGGATAAGGTACATCTCACCCGTACGGTACAGCTTGATATCGACGAGGTTCCTGTTGGCGGGGTTGCTGCTCATATATTTCACCACTACGTTGGGTACTTTCCCCGCAGCCTGACGGCCCGCATCGATGTTGATATAGGAGCTGAAACGTATGTCGTTTGCCTGGTCGAAGAGGTTGGTGAGCTTGAAGCTGGCCGCGTAATTGATCTTCGAGCCGGCAGGGTCGTCCAGATATCCTGTCTGTGTGTACACATCGCCCAGCGCCTCATCACCCGTCACCCTTTTCAGCCGCCAGAAGACTTCGTCCTCCGTGGCATCCTTCCATATTTTCGGGAAATCTGCCCGGGAAGCCAGGGGCAGCGCCTGGATAGCCTCCGTCGAATAGGTGATGGCGTTATCCCAATTCTTTTCATAAAGGGCCGCCCGTGCCTGCATGGCGGATATAGCTATTCTGGTAATACGGGTATTGTCGTCAAAACCTGCCGGGATCAATGCTTTGGCAGCCGTAAGATCGGCGTCTATCTTGGTCATCGTCTCCGCAAAGCTCAGCCTGGCCGGACTCCCTTCCACATCCGACTTTTCCATGTAAGGCACGCCCATGGCATCCGGCTCATATTTCTCCGCAAAATTCCGTATCAGCTCGAAGTGACAGTAGGCCCGAAGCGCCAGCAGTTCGCCTTTATACTGGTCTTTCAGCCCTTCTTCACCCGGCTTTGCCTTCACGTTGTCCATAGCAGCCAGCACCCGGTTAGCCCTGTCGATGGACACATAATTATCGGCCCACCCTTCAAAGGCCTTGCTGCCGTCATATTGCCAGCGATGGGTGGCAACCCCCGATCCTGAGCTGTTCTCAGCAGGCAGCATACATTCATCCGTCACGATGGAGGTGTAGTATATGCTGGAATAGAAAGACAGATTGGCGTACGCCCCGATAAGACCCTGGTTCAGGTCGTCCACGGTCCGGAAGGCTTTTGAAGGATCGATGCTGTCCGTAGGCGTCAGGTCGATCTGCTTGTTACAGGCGGTAAAACACAGCGAGGCAGCTGACAACAGGAACAAACCCCGGCAAGATATCTTTATTGACATAACGATTCAATTAAAAGTTAACATTTAAACCCAGCGTATAGGTCCTTGGCGAAGGATAGGCGAATACCGCATACTCGTTCCCGTTCTCCGGGTCGAATCCCCGCCATTTGGTAAAGGTCAGCAGGTTTTGCGCCTGTAAGTAAAGCTGGGCGCCCTGGATATATTTCCTGTTGCCCAGCAGCCCCGACAGGTCATACCCCAGCCTTACATTCCTCAGACGCAGATAGGATGCATCCTGGAAATCCCTGGAAGAGAAGTTCCGCTTTGCGCTGATACGGGGCAGGATAGCATGGTCGCCCGGCTTCTTCCAGCGGTCGTACAGCATGCGGGTGGACTGGTTGCTGGTGAGGAAGCTGGGGTTCTCATTGTAATAGTCCTCGTTATTGTAACGGGTGACCTTCGCGTTGAAATTGAACAGCACGTTCAATGTAAAACCTTTGTACACCAGGGTGGATGTGATGCCGCCTGTGATCTCCGGCACGTAAGTCCCGAACCCCGCCACGCTCATCGTATCCTCGTTGTAGTCCGTGGTGATCTTGCCATGCCTGTCATAAAATAGGGGATCGCCATTGTCGGGATTTACACCGGCCCATTTGGGAGCATATTGCGCGCCAAAGGGAAGACCTACACGGATAATACCCGTGTACCCGTATTGGAACTCATCATATCCCCCCAGGTCGAGCACTTTATTCTTATTAAAGGCCATATTGCCCCCCAGCGTCCAGGTGAGGTTCTTATTCTTTATGACATCCCCCTGCAGGTCGAGCTCGACGCCGCGGTTCTGCATCTTGCCCGAGCTCAGCGGTATCGTATTGGCATCGCTGGTGGGCGTCTCGATGATACCTGCCGTGGCCGATACCGTTCTCGGGAAGAAGAGGTTATAGGTCTGGCGGTTATAGAAGTCCGCCGTCAGACGGATCCTGCCCGTCTTCAAAAGGGCCAGGTCGAAACCTATATTCAGTTCTTTCGCATATTCCCAATCGTAATTGGGATTGCCTGGTGTATAAGGAATGATCCCCGGGTTGCCGCCATATGAGCTGCGGCTATAAGTCGTCACGTAGGCAAAGTCGTTGGCAAATGGACTGGCGGTAGTGCCATAGCTTGTCCGCAGCCGCAGGTTGGAAATGACGTCGACATCATTGAGGAAATTCTCTTTCTTTACCTCCCAGCTAAAACCCGCTGAATAGAACCCATGCCAGCGGGACTTTGCAGGCACCGTGGAGGAACCGTCATACCGGAAGCTGCCGTTCAAAGTATACTTGTTGTTGTAGGTATAGCGGGCCAGGGCGATATAGCTGGCCGTGGCATTCTGTGTTTTCGAGCCGTTCAACAGAGGAGTATAGGTCCCCGGAGCGCCGATGCCGGCAGGCGTCTGGGGCAACCGTGCGTCCAACCCATAGCCTGTATAGCCGAAAGATTTGTACGTATTCCGCAGGAACTCAAACATACCCGAGACCTCGACGTCATGGACGTCATTGAACGTATGGTTGTAGGTAAGACCCGAAGTGCTTATCAGCGAATAATGCTGCACATAGCCTTCGGAAAGACTGCCCAGTCTGCCGGGCGACACCCTGCGGCCCGCGTAAGAGTCGGGATTGATCCAGGCTTCCGATTCCCTGTGGCTGTAGTCGATGCCCAGCCTTGTCCTGGCCGTCAGGTCCCTGGTGAGCTTATAGCTCAACGAAGTACCCAGTATCGTCTTGAATTGATTCTGGATATTGGTGGAGTTCAGCATCCGCTCATAGCTGTCGCTCCCCTCCCGCTGGTCAAGAAAAGGATAGTTCGCTGCATCGCCCGTAGTCACCAACTTGCCGTCGGGCCAGTAAGGATATTCATACGGCTCGGCATAATAAACGGCGGATAAGGGGTTACGTACGCCGCTGCTGGTACTCTCCGATTGCAGGAAATTGGAGTTCGAATAACCCAGGCTCAGGTTTACACCGGCAGTCAGCCGGCCCGCGGTAAAGTCCACATTATTTTTCAACGTATATCTTTTCAGCCCCGTCGTCCGGGCGATGCCCTGCTGATCGAAATAATTGAGCGATGAGTAAAATCGGATATTGTCGTTACCGCCGCTGGCGCTCACCTGCTGTTCCATGAACTTTCCATTCCGCAGGAACAGGTCCCTCCAATTCGTATTGACATGGCTAAGACTGTCTACGATATGGTCCGCCAGCGCCTGCTCCTCCGGCGTCTTTGTCGTATAGTCGGGATTCAGCTTGGAATAGGTCCAGAAAGGGCCTGCCGTGGCACCCGTCTCCAACCCAATTCCCTCCTCGAATTGTTTGCGCTCGGCCGTGTTCATCATCCGGAACTTGGTCGAGGTAAGGGTAGACAAACCATATTGGGAAGAATAGTTGACCACTACCCTTCCTTTTTTTCCTTTCTTCGAGGTGATCACGATGACCCCGTTGGAACCACGGGAGCCATACAAAGCCTTGGCGGAAGCGTCTTTCAAAACAGTGACTGATTCTATATCCGCCGGGTTGATGGCCTGGAACTCTCCCGACTCGATGGGTATGCCGTCCATTACATAGAGCACATTGCTGCTGCCTGTAATAGTGCCGACGCCACGTAAGATCACCGCGGCGCTGGTGCCCGGCTGACCCGAGACAGCGGATATCTGCAATCCCGGCACATATCCCTGCAGTGCCTGCTCGAAGGATGCGATGGGTACTTCATTGATCTTGTCGGCAGCCACAGTGGTGACGGCAGAGGCGGACTTATTGCGCGTATAGCCTGTGTAACCGGTGACGATGACCTCGTTGAGGTTCCTGACGGACAGGTCCAGCGACACGTCGATGATAGAACGCTGACCAATGTAAACAGTCTGACTTACATAGCCCGTCATAGAGAACTCGATCGTCGATGCCCCTTCCGGTACGGAGAGGCTATAGCCTCCGTCCGCATCAGTCGTTGTGCCGGCGGCGGAGCCCGTGACCTTTACCGACACGCCTGCTAAAGGGGTTCTGTCAGGCCCTGTCACCTTACCCTTGATCACCTTGTCGGCAACAGCCTTGTTAGCCTGGGAGTAGATGACCACCAGGTGATCGTCCTTCACCGTATAGGTGATGGACAGTCCTGAAAAGATCCTGGACAGCACCTCGTCCAGTGTGGCATTGGTGACATGGATGGATACTTTCCTGTCCTCTGGCAATGTTCCCGTGTGGTAGACAAAACGGTAGTCGGTCTGTTTCTCCACTTCGTTCAGTACCTGTTTAAGACTTGATTCCTTCAGCTGCAAGCTGATGGTCGCTTGCGCGAACCCGGTGGCATGAAGCTCCATGCACGCGATAAGCAGGAATAGTAAGCATACCTGAATTTTCTTCATAACAGCAGTTTTGATTTTATATGTGCTCTGTACTATTTGCCAATGATGATCGTATCATTCTCCACCCGGAAATTGAAGGGGTAGGACAGCTGCAGCGCTTCCAGGGCTTTCACCACCGTTTCGCTTTCGAAAGTGCCCGAATAGCGGTACCCCTTTGTCTCGTTGTCGGTGAAGACGATAGGGATGCCATACCATGCCTGCAGCCTGCCCGCTATCACTTCCAGCGGTTCGTCCTCGATCTTGATACGGTTGCGCACCCAGGCGATCTCCTTTGCTTTATGGTTTACAGGGTCCACCGACAGGGAAACCTTTTTCAGCAGGCTATCCGTCACTGTCTTTTCAATCCTGCCCGCGGAGTTAAAGACCACCGATTTTTGGCTGGGGGTCAATATCACTTTTTGTTCCGGATGATCTTTTAATGACACAGCTATCTTCCCCCTGAATAAGGAAGTTTCCGTATAGCCGGCCTGCGGATAAGCATTGAGGTTGAACAGCGTACCCAGCACCTCTACGTCTACGGCAGAAGTGTGGACGATAAAAGGATGCTGACCGCCGTGAGCGATATCGAAAAGGGCTTCCCCGGACAAGGTGAGTTCACGCCCTGTATTGCCAAATCCTTCGGTAAGCCTGAGCGTCGTATTACTGTGCAACGTAACGACGCTGCCATCCGGCAGGACGACGGTCTTACGGGGTTCGCTGCCGGACCTGATCTCCTGGGCCACCGATTGGATGGAAGCAGCTTTTTTCGCGGGTATCAGCAGCCAGACAACCCCTATCGTCAACAATACCACCGCCGCCGCGGCGCCGGTCAGGTACTTCCATCGCACGGTCCGGACTTTCGCCGGCTCGGTGGAGAGGGTCTTTTTCAGCATGTCAAACCGCAATATTCCATCCTTCAGCTGTTCAAGCTGTTCCTGGACATTACCCTGCCGGGCGTTGAGGATAGAGATCAGACGCTCCGCCTCACGGACTTCACCGGCCTTTTCCGGATGATCCCGAATCCAGGCTTTCCAGAATTGCACCGCAGCCTTGTCGCTGCCGGAACAATAGTTACGGAATGATCCGTCGCAAACGAAGTCTTCTGTCGTATAGCTGCTTATGTCCATCAGAGGGGTCCTTTTGTATACAGAGGGACATCCCGGAAAAATTTCCCAAAGAATTAATAACTTTTTTTTGGAAGTTTGTCCCGCGCGGTTCGCCGGCCTCGGGGAGAGGTCTATTTCAATAGCTTGCGCAGCAGCTGGATAGCGTTGTAGATGGTGTTATAGGCCGTCTTGATGCTTTGTGAGGTCCGTGCAGCCACTTCCTCATACGTGAGCCCTTCAAAAAATACCAGCTGTATCAATTCTATCTGGCGCGGGGTCAGCTGTTCAAGGGCCCGGTGAAGCTTTTGCTTCAGCTCCTCATCCCGCTGGACGCGGACGATGATCTCTTCATAGGACAGTTCGTTCAGGACTTCCTCCTCGGCGAGATGCGTAATGGCCGCATCGATCTTCGAATGATGCCCCAGCTGGTCGATGAGCATCCTTCTCAGGGAGGTAAAGAGATACGCCCTTACATTCGTCACCGGGTTTAGCTTTTGACGTTTGTCCCACAGTGAAAAGAACAGCTGTGTCACGCAATCCTTTACCATCTCATCATTGGCCGTGATCTTCAGCCCCCAGCGCACCAGGTGAAAATAGGTGTTATTGTACAGCGAGAAAAAGGATTCCTTATCGCCTTCCCTTAAACCTTGCCAGTAAAGCCTGTTTTGTTCTTCATCCGTCATAACGCGTCGGTTTACCGTAAGTCCTTTAGCAATACCTGTATGGCTGTCTCCAGTTGCTGGTCACGCCCCGCAGCTACCTTGTCATATTCATTCATCACCCGTACATCGGGCTCTGTCTGACGGCCTTCAAGATAAGCCCCTTGCAGGTCCTTCACGCCCAGCGTAGGACAGCTCCATTGCAGCGTATTGTCCTGCAAGGATTGGCCCGTCTGGAAGGTACAGCTGCCCGGAATGGGCATGCCTACTAATTTCCCCATATGCAGATAGGCATAATCGTAAACAAAACAGCTGCCGTCGCTATAGTTGGCCTCCCCTGCCAGCACAATGGATGGCTGTGTCCAGCGGAATGAAGGCTCGCTGTTCACCAGCAAGGGACCCGCAACATTGTCCCTGATCCGGGCACCGCCGAGGAACATGGTAAGCTCCGGCGCCAGGTCGCCCCCCCTATTGAACCGCGTATCGACGACGATACCTTTCCGCCCGGCATATCTGCCCAGCGCTTCTTCATACACATTCCGGTAAGCCGCATCGTTCATCCTGGGTAAATGAACATATCCCAGCTGTCCATGGCTGAGACTATCCGTCTCCGCACGGTTGCGGTTCACCCAACGCTGATACAGGAGCTCGTTTTCCTCCTCCGGGGTAATGGGCCGGACTACGATCGTTCTCCTATCGCCTCCGTTACGAATGGTGAGGGTAGTATTCTTTCCCGCTTTGTGGTTCAGATATCCCGCAAGATCCCTGTCCGGAGAAACAGGTTCGCCATCCACGGCTTCGATGATCGTGCCGGGGACGATGCCCAGCAAAGGGTCGTTCAGCGGTCCGTCCTGCATCACCTCCGCGATCCGCATACCCGTATCCCGGTACGACTGATCGTAAAAAGCGCCCAGGGATGCCGTCACATCCTTACCTTTCCCCGCAGGACGATAGGTCGCGCCTGTATGGCTCACGTTCAGCTCTCCCAGCATCTCATTCAGCATCTCCGAAAGATCGTAATTGTTGTCGATATCCGGCAGGTATCTTTCGTATGTCGTCTTACAGCCCTTCCAATCTACGCCATGCAGACCCGCGGCATAAAAAGTTTCGTCCACCCGGCGCCATACGTGTTCAAACATGCTCCGTCTTTCAGCAGCCGGGTGCAGGGTCATTTCACCTTTTGTATAGACATGCCGGCATCGGGCTGTAGCAGGGTCAACCGCAACGATATGCCCGTCCGCGCAAATAAATATATCTCTTCCCTCATCTCCTCCCTCCATAAAAGCGTCCCCCGCAGCCAGGGGCGCCAGGACCCGGGACGTATGTGATCGCAGGTCCATTTGCCAGAGATCATATCCTTTGTCGGATCTGGCCAGGTAGTACAACATTTTGCCATCGGCGCTCAACAGCGCATCGGCGAGCAGCATGGACTGACTGGTCAGTCTGATCCGCCTCGCTTCCCATGGCCCATACCCTTTTCCCGCCGGTGCCTCACCCTTTCCTCTCCCTTCGGAGTCTATTCCCCCCGAACCGGCAATTCGAACCGTCGTCCCTTTTATTGTGCTATCTATCCCCCGGAGAACATCCCAGACCTCGGGCGTCAAACACAATACATATATATCCTTTTGACGCGTACCACTGCCCGCATAGCTTCGCAATCCATTCCTGTCGCTCAGCCACAGGATCGCCTTGCCACCCATGACCCACCGTGGCTGACTGTCATTAAAACCGCTGTTGGTCAGGTTGATCAGCCGTCCCTTCCCATCAGTGGATACAATACCTGCCTCGTCATTGCCCCCGCCAGGTTCGCTGAACTGAAGCAGCAGCCACTTTCCGTCCGGGCTCCATTTAAAATACTGATCGTTATCCCTTCTACTGTACAGTTTGTCCCTGAGGATAGTGCGGCTTACCCCGGTGGCGATGTTATAGACCTTCAGCGTGGTGCGGTCTTCGATATAAGCGATCTCCTTTCCGTCAGGAGAGAATTGAGGTTGATAATTTTCGTGCCCGTTCCCTATCACCACCGAATCTTTCAGGGGGCCTGCCGTATCCATATCCGCCACGTATATCTTCCAGCGCCCGTCACGTTCACCCGCGTATAAAAGACGATGGCCGTCGGGCGAGAAAGATAAGCCTGCCTCCACACCTGACGTCCGGGTGATCCGTCGCACGCTCCGGCCTTCCGTATCGCTGACAAACACTTCTCCATGACAAATAAATGCGACGGCCTTTCCATTGGGAGCGACAGCCATCTCGCCGGCATCGCCCATGGGAACAGTCGCTTCGGCCTTTTCATCCGGCCGTTGACGCACGATCACCCGCACTTTGAAAGGATCACCATTCCGCCGCTTGCACCAGATCTCTCCGTCATAGCCGAAGCATAAGGTCCCGTCACGGCTGATGGAAAGGGAACGCAGGGGCTCCTTCGGGAAAAAAGTGACCTGTCTTGGCACTGACGGACCATTCAATCCCAACTGGTACACATTGAAATTCCCTCCTGCTTCGCTGAGATAATAGATGGATGTATCCGATGCAAAAACAGCGTCCCTGTCCTCGCCGTTAAAGGAAGTGACCTTCGTATGAACACCCGTGGCAGGATCGAAGAGCCAGATATCCCTTGCAATAGAGGAGGTCTGGTGTTTCCGCCAGGGGTTCTCCCTTCCTTTCCTGTCGTGATAGACCATCAGCCTGCCGGAAGGACTGACATGCGCATCCTCTGCCGGCGTGGTCAGCACCTGTTCCACCCTGCCGCCACGGGAAGGTACCCTGTAAAGCTCCTGTAAAGCATCCGATGGATATTGCCGGTTGGCCGGCGCATCGAGACGGACAGCCCCGAACAGCACCGAGCTGTCATCCTCTGTAAAATCATAAGGGTATTCGTCGGCGGAATGGACTGTCAATCTTTTCAGCTCCCCGCCTGCCGCGCTCATAATAAACACATCGAAATTGCCATAACGGCTGCCGGCAAAAGCTATCCGCCTGCCGTCGTGGCTCCAGACAGGCATGAAGTGATAGGCAGTGTCTTTTGTCAACTGCCGCGCAACTCCTCCCCTGACAGGCACCGTATAAATTTGTCCCTTATACGTAAATGCAATGACAGCGCCGTCGGGAGAAATGGCGCAATACCTTAGCCAGTGTGGGTTATCCCGGGCAGAAAGAGATAGAACGCAGGCAGGGAACAATAAAAAGAAAAACAACTTTTGCATGGTAGCGGATAAAATTATGCGAAATTCCGACAACAAATAAAAAGAGGAGTCTTTCGACCCCTCCTCTTAACTCGTTTTCCGGACATTTGACATTTACGAATGGTGTCCGCGTCCATGATCATTCCCTTTCCATTTCGCATGGTCCGGATGACCCTTGATCTGCCAGTATTTTTCCTCATGACTGTCCCGGATGACCGCCTGGTCATGACGGCCTTTATATTCCCCATATTTCTTGACGTCGTCATTATGATGATTCCAGGGACTCGGCTCATTCTCCACTACCTTATACGTTTTGTACAGGTCCGCATGATACCTTGCCGGCAGGGTCGCCGCCGACACCCGGCGGCCATTGTTCCAATAAATGTACTTTTTGTGCGGGACGTCATAGTAGACATCATATTCAGGCAAATAATAATATTGGGCCTGGTCATAACCCGTCGGTCCCCATAAGGGCTGACTCCCGATGTTGACGCTTACGCTGACCTGGGCGGATGCTGATTGGCTGAACAGACCTCCTGCTACGATGACGATTAGGGCTAACTTTTTCATAATCAAAACGATTTGAGCGATATAAAGGCAAATTGGATGCCAGGGACGGACATCGGGCCAACACTTCGGTGAACAGGGAATTTTAACAGGTGAATAAATTTTTCAAAAAAACGCATCTTTTTTAGATATTATTCAAAGGATGAATTTCTTTTTTCCAATTGCCGATTACACTATATCTTTGTCCATCATAATGGTAGACTTAATAAACAGTATGAAATCAGCAGCGTCCATAAAGTACATGTCCCTCGCCTCCTGCAACTCCTGTTGTTGTTGCTGTTGCTGATACCAGTCACCATCACCTCCAGACATTTTTAGTTCCAAATTAACCACCTGATTATGGACAACACGATACAGCTTAAAGAACATCCCACAACAATACCCCACCAAATTAGTGGGTTATTAGAGCAGGTACAGGGTATCGCGCCGGAAGATGCGCTAAGCCTGCTGGCTGAACGCTTTCCCGGGCAGGTGGTGTTCTCCACGAGCTTTAGCATCGAAGACCAGGTGATCACCCACGCTATCGCTTCACTCGACATTCCCGTCACGCTGTTTACATTGGATACCGGGCGTCTTTTTGCCGAAACCTATTCAGTATGGAGCAGCACAAACGATAAATATAACGTCCGCGTACAGGCGTATTATCCCGATAGAACGCTGCTGGAAGCCATGCTCAACGAAAAGGGGCCCAATTCCTTTTATGAGTCCGTGGACCACCGGAAGGAATGCTGCCGTATCCGCAAGGTAGAGCCCCTTCAGCGGGCGCTGAAGGGAAATGCCGTATGGGTGACGGGTCTGCGGGCCGAGCATTCGCCTGAGCGGAAGGACCATGCCCTGATAGAATGGGATGAAGGCAACAGGATCATCAAGTTCAATCCGCTGCTGCACTGGACGACACAGCGCGTGAAAGAATATATCGATAAGAACGACGTCCCCTATAATGTTTTGCATGACAGAGGGTTTGTCAGCATAGGATGCGCCCCCTGCACGCGCGCCATCCGGCCCGGTGAGGATTTCCGGGCAGGCAGGTGGTGGTGGGAGGACAGCAGTAAAAAAGAATGTGGCCTACATGCATCGTAAAAAAGAAACTATGAGCACAGCGAACAAATATCAACTGGATTACCTGGATCAGCTAGAGTCCGAGGCCATTCACATCTTCCGGGAAGTGGCAGGCCAGTTCGAGCGCCCCGCGCTTCTTTTCAGCGGCGGCAAAGATTCCATCACCCTGGTACATCTTGCATTGAAAGCTTTCCGGCCGGGAAAATTTCCTTTCCCCCTGGTGCACATCGACACCGGCCATAATTTCCCCGAAGCATTGAGCTTTCGCGATCAGTTAGCCGGCCGCATAGGCGAAAAGCTCATCGTCCGGAAAGTGGAGGATACCATCAAGGCCAGACACCTCACGGAACCCACCGGCAAATTCGCCAGCCGCAACGCGCTGCAGACCTATACGCTGCTGGATACCATTGAAGAGTTCGGATTTGACGCCTGCATCGGCGGAGCAAGAAGGGACGAGGAAAAGGCAAGGGCCAAGGAAAGGATCTTCTCCGTGCGTGATGAATTTGGCGGATGGGACCCTAAACGTCAGCGCCCCGAGTTGTGGAATATCTACAACGGTAAGATAAGGAAAGGCGAAAACGTACGCGCATTCCCCATCAGCAACTGGACAGAGCTCGATATCTGGAACTATATCCGCCGCGAACAGATAGACCTCCCCTCCATCTATTTTTCACACGAGCGGGATGTCATCGGGTATGAGGGACAATGGGTGGCTGTATCACCGTTCATCCGGCTGGATCCCACCGACCAGGTGGAGACAAAGAGGGTACGCTACCGTACCGTGGGTGACATGACCTGTACGGCAGCGGTGGAGTCCAAAGCTACAGGCATCGACGACATCATCCGTGAGATCACGGCCACCCGCACCAGCGAACGGGGCGAAACCCGCATCGATGATAAGGTTTCCGAGGCGGCGATGGAAGACAGAAAAAAGAATGGATACTTCTAAACGAATTCAACAATGGACTTACTTAGATTCATAACAGCAGGCAGCGTGGACGACGGCAAGAGCACCCTCATCGGCCGGCTGTTGTATGACAGCAAGAGCATCCTGACGGATCAGCTCGAAGCCCTGGAAAAACAGAGCAGGAACAAGGAGGATGGAGAGATCGACCTGGCTTTGTTGACAGACGGTCTCCGGGCTGAGCGGGAGCAGGGTATTACCATCGACGTAGCTTATAAATACTTTTCCACGCCCAAGCGGAAATTTATCATCGCCGACGCGCCCGGTCATATCCAATACACACGGAACATGGTCACCGGCGCATCCAATGCCAACCTGATCATCATACTGGTGGACGCCCGCAACGGCGTGGTAGAGCAGACCCGCCGTCATTCCATCATCGCCAGTCTCCTGAACATCCCCCACGTGGTCGTGGCCATCAACAAAATGGACCTTGCAGACTATTCAGAGGATGTTTATAATAATATCGCCATCGACTATGCCGAGATCGCAAAGACACTTGGTCTTCATGACGTCGTCTACCTGCCCATCAGCGCGCTGAAAGGCGATAATATCGTGGAGAAGTCCGACAAGCTGCCCTGGTATGAAGGTCCTACCCTCCTGGAATTGCTGGAAAATACGGAAGTAGAGAAAGACGTGGATCTTACCCATGGCAGGCTGCCCATCCAGTATGTCATCCGCCCCCAGACAGAAGACCTGCATGATTACAGGGGATATGCGGGAAAGATCATCAGCGGTATCTACCGGAAAGGCGATGCCGTCACCATATTGCCCGCCGGGCTTACCAGCCGCATCAGAAGCATCGAGACGGGTGGCCGGGAAGTGGAGGAAGCATTCGCTCCCCAGAGCGCCATTATACAGCTGGAAGATGACATCGACATCAGCCGGGGAGATCTCATCGTCACAAGCGAACATCAGCCCCGGGTAGACCAGGAACTGGATGTATTGCTCTGCTGGATGGATACAAAACCCCTGATCAGGGGCAACAAATATCTCCTGCAGCTGGGCAGCCGTGTTGTGCGCGCCGTGGTAAAGGAGATAGCCTACCAGCTGGACGTCAATACCCTGGAAAAGAATACGGAACCCGGACAGATCGGGTTGAATGATATTGTGAAAGTCACCATCCGTACGGCCTCTCCCCTGCCTTTTGACAGCTATGGGGAGCAGCGGGGAAGCGGAGGCGCTATCCTGATCGATGAAACAAGCTATGTAACGGTGGGAGCGTGCATGATTCAATAACGTAAGAGACATGACAACAAAAGGAAAGGTAATACTCGCAGGCGCGGGCCCCGGAGACCCGGAGCTCCTCACGTTGAAGGCCCTCCGCTGGCTGCAAAAGGCCGACGTGGTCATCGTGGACCGCCTGGTCAGCCGTGAAGCCCTGCAGGAGTACACCAGGGAGGACGTCCTCATCGTGCCCGTAGGCAAGCAGTGCAGTGACGCAGCCTCCACCCCCCAATCCGCTATCAACGACCTGCTTGTACAATATGCAAACCAGGGCAAACTGGTGGTAAGGCTGAAAGGCGGTGATGTGTCCCTCTTCTCCAATGTGCTGGACGAGCTGAAGACCCTCACGGAAAACCACATCGACTATGAGATCATCCCCGGCGTAACCGCTGCCCTAGGCGCCGCAGCCTATGCCGGCATACCGCTGACAGCAAGGGGATACTCCACGGCTGTCCGCATGCTGACCTTTTATAAAAGCACCCTCCTGGACGAACCCTACCTCAGGGACCTGGCAGGGACAGAGGACACGCTGGTGTTCTATATGTCCTCCGGGAACCTCGACCAGCTGGTGGAAAAGCTCTTGCAGCATGGAATAGCTGCCGATAAGTGGATAGCCGTCATCGAGCAGGCGACCACCCCCCAGCAGAACATAGTTCACTATCCGGTACATGCCTACCTGGAAACCGCCGCAGGCAGCAGCTACGCCTCTCCTACCCTCATCATCATTGGAAAGGTAGCCGCCTTGCACGCGTCATTTGGATGGCTGCCCAACAGCGACAGCAAAGAACAATATTTTACGCCCCTGAGCATAGCCGGGGCAGATCTGTATAACAACAAAAAATCACCGATATGCTGACAACGCCGAGAATGAAGACCTTACAGGAGCTGATAGCCGGTGCCTCCCGGGAAGAGCTGATCTGGCTCAGCGGCTATCTGGCAGGCGTAGTAGCGAATGCAGGAAATACTCCGGCCATATCCGCCCTTACGGCAGCCGCGGCCCAGGAACCGGAAACCCCGGCAAAACCCACCGTAAGCAAGATCACCATTACCTATGGGACGGAAACGGGTAATTCCAAAAAGCTGGCTACGGATTTTGCAGCCAAAGCAAAAAAAAGGGGTATCAACGCCAAGGTAGTAGGCCTGGAGCAATATCGTCTTAACGACCTTTCCAAGGAAGAATATTTCTTTACGGTCATCAGCACGCAGGGTGATGGAGAGCCCCCCGCTTCTGCAAAGAAATTCTACGATCATATCCATAAGGAAAGCATACAGCTGGCACAGCTGAAATTCAGCGTGCTGGCGCTTGGTGACACCTCCTACCCCCTGTTCTGCAAGGCCGGCGAGGATGTGGACCAGCAGCTGCAGCGCATGGGCGGTCAGCGCATCGTCTCCTTGCAGAAATGCGACACCGATTATGAGACCGAGGCCGGCAACTGGTTCGACCAGGTACTGCAAAAGCTGATCAGCAGCACAGCCCCGGCCGCGGGCGCACCTGCCGTCGCCGCCCGTAAGACCACCGGTAAAAAAATATACGCGGGCACCGTTCTCAGCAACGTCAACCTCAACGATATCGGGTCAGGTAAACAGACCTATCACCTGGAGATCGCTGCCGAGGCCGACTATCTGCCCGGCGACAGCATCGGCATCACACCCGAAAATCCACGCGAGATCGTGGAAGCCATCCTTTCGGTGACAGGTGTGGATCCCGGACGGAAGGTCGCGTTCAGGGAGCAAGAGTACACCAT
The DNA here is from genome assembly GCA_035547295.1 of Puia sp. Lineage (GTDB taxonomy): Bacteria > Bacteroidota > Bacteroidia > Chitinophagales > Chitinophagaceae > Puia. The sequence continues at coordinate 21,701 of DASZVM010000711.1, forward strand.
TGCAGACCTGTTGAAAAAGCGGCTGAACATCGTCTTCCTTCCGGAGCGGGTGGTAAAAAAATACGCAGCCATCGTCCGGCAGGAAATTCCCGAGACAAAGATCGGGCTGCTCGATCTGCTGAAGATCTATCCCGTAAAAGACGCCGCCCAGTTCCAGGAAGTCGTCGGCATCCTGGAGCCCACTGCCCCCCGTCTGTATTCCATCTCTTCCTCACCGGAAGCGCACAGCGGAGAGGTCCATATCACAGTGGCCAAGGATACTTTTGTCGTAAATGGTGAAACAAAACATGGCCTCTGCTCCGACGCTTTATCGCAGCTGTCCGTTGACCAGTCCCTGGAGTTCTATGTCCACAGGAATGCGCAGTTCAAACTGCCCGAGCCGGACAAGGACGTCATCATGATCGGCCCCGGTACAGGCATCGCCCCCTTCCGGAGCTTCCTGGCGGAACGGGACGCCACAGGCGCGGGAGGCAGGAACTGGCTGTTCTTTGGCGACCAGCATTTCACCACCGACTTCCTTTACCAGACAGAGATACAATCCTGGATACAGACAGGCGTGCTGACCCGGATAAACACCGCTTTCTCCCGGGATCAGGAGAAAAAAGTGTATGTACAGCATAAGATGCAGCTGCAGGCCGCCGAGCTCTTCTCCTGGCTGGAAGCAGGCGCCTATGTCTATATCTGCGGTGCAAAAGAGCCCATGAGCGTGGACGTTGAAAATACCCTGCTCGCCATTATACAGCAGCAGGGAAAGAAAAATCCGGCGCAGGCTGAAAGCTACCTGGACGAGCTGAAAGAAGCAGGCCGGTATGTAAAGGACGTGTATTAAATGTGCGGGAATTGGTCTTCACCAAAAAATAGCCCAATCCCCGCAAATATCTAACGATTGTCCTTCGGACGAACCGCTTCCAGCGGTTCTAAAAGCGCCAACGTTTATTTGGCCTTCTTTTCGTAACGCTTTTTGAATTTGTCGATGCGGCCTGCTGTATCCACCAGTACGTTCTTGCCGGTGAAGAAGGGGTGCGAAGTATTGGAAATTTCCAATTTGATCAGGGGATATTCGTTGCCGTCCTCCCATTTGATGGTTTCCCGCGAAACAGCTCCGCTGCGGCTCAGGAAAGAATAGCCA
>DASZVM010000712.1:0-2432 GCA_035547295.1 Puia sp.
CTCGCTGTCCATAAGCTCGGCTTCATGCACATGCAGCGATTGAAGGAACTCGACAGCCTGCAGCACACGCGGGCCACTGCCGGGATTACCCGCCATCCATTGTTCCCATTGCCGTGAGGCACGGATATCCGTCTTAAAATACCAGGAAAGGAACCTGTCATCGCACAAGATATCCTCTACACCGGTATAGCTTTTCGACATACAAAATAGTTTCCTAATGTATTCTGTACCCGGAAAAGATGTCTTGTAATGCCCACCGGTTGATTTTTTTTGACATACGAGTCCTTTATTACTTATCCCACCAGACCCGTGAGGTCATTCTGTCCCCGCTGGCCAGACGGGCAGCCGCAGCATTATAATGGGCTGAATTAGTGGAAGCTTCGCTCTGGGGATAGGTAAACCGGCGGGGAATGCTTCCCCCTGTGATATTGCCTGGATAGTTGACAGGGACCAAAATGGGATAATTGCTCCGTCTCCAGTTTGCAAAACATTCATTTTCATCCATGAACCCGGCTATCCAATATTGCTCGTTTATCTGCTGAAGACCACGGGAGGCGTCGTAAGGATGGCTGGCCAGCCATTCGTTGATCACGGCATCAGCAGGCCCTGCGCCTGCCTGGCTTCCCAGTTGTTGCATGGCCGCTCTTACCCCGGCCGCATAATGACCTCCGGGATCGCCGGTGATCCATCCTCTTGCTGCGGCCTCGGCTAAAAGAAGCTCGGTCTCTCCGCAGGTGAGGAAAAAGGTGGGCGCTTCCAGCCGGGAGAAAGTATAGCGGTTCACCACGGAATAATTATTCTGACTGCCGGGCCAGTTGGACGCATTGGTCAGATCGCGCGGACTGTTGGTATCCGTGCTGGGCGGATCGTAACCATTGGGTTGTCCCAGTTGACGGGAAAAGCTGGTATCCCCTTTGTCCGCAGGCGCCAGCGGATCGGCGCAAACGGTGGCCAGATAGGACAAACGCGGGTCATTCGAATTGCGCAAAAAGGTGACAAAGGTTTCGCTGAGACGATAGCCTGCCGGATCGTTACCCAGCAGCACAAGACCGGTACCATTGACAACAGGAGTGCCCGTGACGTTTTCATGGCGAAGGACCGCGTTGTCCATATTGTTGCTCATCACGCCTCCCTGTACGGCCGTCTGCACCCAATCCCGCGCCATGCCCGGATCGACCTTGCTCAAACGCATGGCCACGCGCGTCATCTCCGAATAGGCGAATTTTTTCCAGGCAGCCGGATCGCCATGGTATAGCAGATCGGCAGAACCGATGGAATTCGCACGGCCCGGGTCCAGCCGCTCCGCAGCATCCTTCAGTTCTTTCAGCAGGTCCGCATAAATATCCTTTTGCTGATCGTACCCGGGCGAAGTGACCCCCGCGATATAGCCCAGCCCCGCCTGGAAATAAGGACAATCCCCATACATATCCGTCATGCGCTGGAACATAAAGGCCTTGAATATACGGCAGATCTGGTACAGGTTGTATTGTGCCGTGTCCTTCTCCGCATGATGCAGTACTTCTACGATGTCGGCAATGCTGTTGGGATAGTTCTTGTCCCAGTAGGCGGAATTATAGCCGGCATTGTACAGGTATTTGTCCCCATCCCAATAAGATATGGTAGAGGAAAGATGCTGTATCATACAACCTGAATAGATCAGGTTGTTGCGCCAATCCTCGTACCCATAACCATCTGTATTGCCGGAGGTCAACAGTTGCGCACTGGTAAAAAGATAGTTGAAGTTGATCTGATCCCCCGTTATCTGCCCCGGGTCCGTATTGATCTCGACAAAATTCTTTTTACAGGCGCCCATCAGCAAACAGACGGTCAGCGATAAGACAGCTATGGATATCTTTTTCTCCATATCAGAATTTCATGTTTATATTAAAACCCCAGCTTCTCACGGGAGGATAGCCGGACAATTCCAGCCCTTGTCCGTTTGTGGTATTGATGCTGGACTCAGGATCGATGTTCGGCGTGTGCTTCAGCAGGGTAACCAGGTTCCGGCCTATCAGCGAGATACTGACGTCCTTGATAAAGCCTTTCTTCAGCATGGCGGCAGGGAAATTATAGGCCAGGACTACCGACCTCAGCTTGACAAAGCTTGCGTCATAGACAAACTCCTCCGCGATGTGATCGGTGCCTCCTCCCGAAATATCCTGGAAATATTTCTGGGCTTCCACTGCTGTGGTATTGGGATGCCCGTCGGCTGTCACCCCTTTCCCGATAAATCCTCCTACCCTGCCTTCCAGCGTGTTTTTGTGCAGGCCATACTGGTACAGCAGCAGGTTGGTGCCGGAGTACAGGCGGGCTCCAAATTTGAAATCCATCAGCACCGACAGGGAGAGGTTTTTATAATGCAGCTCATTGGTAAGCCCCCCTGTCTGCCGGTAGACAGTTGAGCCCAGCGGCACCACATCCGTATGTTCGGG
>DASZVM010000713.1:0-8560 GCA_035547295.1 Puia sp.
CCTGGATCTCTTCCACATCCGCGGGGTCGAGGTTCCCGCTGGTCAGCCCCGGCAGCCCGTTGATCAGGGAAGGCTGCGCGTCAAATCCCCGCAAGGCAAAATAAGATCCGCCGTCGCCTGCTCTTCCAGTGGACTGCCAGGTCTGGGAAATACCGGGTACATTCCTCAGGGCATCGTCGTAGTTGGAGATCACCTGTTGTTTTAGTATCTCCGCGGACACCGAGTTGTATACCTGCGGGTTTTCCAGGTTCTTCAGAGGCATCTTGGCCACATAGTCACCTCCTCTGCTGCGGGCGGCGGAGACCACCACCTCGTTCAGCTGTCTGGAATTTTCATCCAGTGTAACGTCCGGAGCGGTTGTGAACTCATCTGCCCTCACTTCCACGCGGACCTCCTTTGTCACAAGACCCGTAAAGGATATAATTAATGTGTATATACCTGGTTTTATTTTTCTTATTTCATATTTCCCCGTTTTATCGGAAGCCGTTGCGATGGAAGTGCCCTTGATCCCGATGCTCACGGATTCGGCGGGGCCGCCGTCAGAGGTCCGGATCACACCTCTTATACCGCCAGTTGGGAGAACCGGTCCATTTGTACTGCCAGGTTGAAGGATCAGCTCTTTTATATTGTCGACAGGGGCATTTTCGCCTTTTGGGCCGCCTGTCTGTGAAAATGCGGTTATACCTGAAAGTAACGATAGGAGGAGTAAAATTTGTCTCACGGCGATAATTGTTTGGGCCGCAAGCTATTCAATACCACAGGAGCGCATTTGCCTTATCGGGAAATGACTTTACGAGAAGGGGAAAATGATCGCCCGCCTATATCCTATGATATATATTTCTCTTTTGTTCCAGCACCAGGAAAGAATCGTATTTCCCTTTCCTGTTACGTATGAATGTCACATCTACAGGCATATGCACGTCGATAAAAAAGGCATTTTCCCTGAAAGCCTTTAAGGAAAAAGCATGATTGCTGGTCTTCGCATGTAGTCCATCCTTATCCGCACTGATCACCACCGTATCTCCGTCCTGCCCTACATAAGTACCTGTATATTCTTTTAGTTTCGCGGCGCTTACAGACATTTCCTCATATATAAATTTCTTTTGCGCCAGCATCCACTGATAAACGCTGTCATTATTGTACGTCCTTTCCCAGCTGTTGTGCTCCAGATCAGGGTATACCGTAAATTTCACCGATGGATTGTATTCCTCTGCCGTCCTGACCATTTGCGAGTCCAAGGCAACGGGTACGGTCTTATCCAACGCTCCGTGAAAGCACCAGATGGGGATATGCCGCAGCTTCCAGGCATCAGCCGTATCACCGCCGCCGCAAATGGGTATGATGGCTGCAAATTCTTCCGGATGCTTCATCGCCAGTGCCCATGTGCCAAAACCACCCATGCTGAGCCCCGTAAGATAGATTCGGCTATCATCCACCCGGTAAGCTCTTTTTATATCCAGCAATAAATGGTAAAGATTGTCTACTTCCCAGCCAAAGCCAGGGTGAGCCTGGGGAGAAACAAGTATAAAGGGGAATTTTTTGCCTGCCGCCACCAATTTGGGCGGACCGTGCGTTTTAACTTTTTCTACATCCGTGCCCCGCTCTCCGCTGCCATGCAAAAAGAACACCAATGGCCAGTGCTGTGTCGTGTCGTTATTATATCCATCCGGAAGAGATAATAAATAATCGGTGGTGAAGACATACTTCTCCGATGTTTGCTGTGCTCCGGCAGTGAGCACGCCGCAGCAGCAAAATCCTATCAGCAACAGGGTGTATAAAAGGCGCTTTAATCGTTCCATAGTATAGTTTAGTGTACATGTCGGCAACCCGTCCGGGTTCTTGTCCGCAAGGATGCGGGCCGTATCGATCCTGTAAGGACAGCCCCCTTGCCCAAATACATGAAATTGAGCAATTAGCAAAAAAAACAATATACGATATCCAATGCTCATGGGAATTGTATTGATCCGGTATTTCCAACTTAAAAATAATCTTTAAAATTGTAAAACATATGGATCAACTTATCCTCACTCCATCACAGGCCCGGAATATCATCCTCCATGCGGCAGGATTGTCCAAAAAGGCGCAATTCGGAAAAGGCCGCGAAGCCGTCTATAAGCTCATCGATCATCTCGGTTTTGTCCAGCTGGATACCAATTACACCGTCGAGCGGGCCCACCATCATGCCATCGCATCCCGCGTACCTGACTATAAGCTGGAATGGCTGGATGAACTACAGGCGGACGGAAGGGTATTTGAATTCTTCACCTCCGACTCCGGGTATATCCCCATGCACGACTTCCGTTATTCACTTGCCGTAAAGCAAGGTTTTCTGACCAGGAGAAAACCCCTGACACAGGCTGAGGTCAATCTCATGAACAGGGTGCTGGACAGGATCGCCCGCGAAGGTCCCCTGATGGTAAAGGATTTTGAGAATGACCGTATGGAAGCAAGCTCAGGCTGGTGGGACTGGCGGCCTTCAAAGATCGCGCTTGAGCGGCTCTACCTGGAAGGAAAGCTGATGACCACCCGCAATAAGGATTTTCATAAATTATACGATCTGCCGGTAAATCTAATTCCGGATAACATCGATAAAACGATGCCCACAGGGGAGGAATTTGCAAGATATGTCGCCCTGCGCTCCCTGGGAGGGCTGGGTATCGCTTATGCAAACGAGATAGCCTGGCGCGCCCGTTATGTAAAAAATAACCTGGTAAAAAAGGAGCTTGCAAAACTGGTGGAGGAAGGCGAAGTGTGCAATATCACGGTGGAAGGCCTGAAAACCGCCCCGCTTTATATGCTGCGCAGCTATAAGAACAAAAAGATCCAGCTCTCCGGGGACGCATTCATCCTTTCCCCATTCGACGTATTGAACGTCTTCAGACGCCGTCTAAAGGATTTTTTTGATTTTGACTACCAGATAGAATGTTTTGTACCCGAGCCCAAACGGAAATATGGATACTTTTCATTACCCGTGCTCGTCGGTGACACTTTTGTCGCCCGGATGAATTCAAAGGCCGATAGAAAACAAGGTGTGCTGACCGTTCACAACCTTCATTTCGAACCCGTAAAGCTCACCAAACCCATGATCGAAAAGATCAGTGATGCTATAAAAACCTTCGCAAGGTTCAACAAATGCAAAGACATTACCATTACAAAGTCGAATAATAAGGCCGTTATGAAAAGCATCCAAAAAAACCTTAATTGATCGTGATGTATATGAAAACCTTCCTCTTTGCACTTCTATACACGACGACCGTGATCGCCCAGGATACCCATCTTACTACGACAAAGGCCGACAGGATCGAATTGACCGTCGGGGGTGCATCCCATTTTGCCGACCTGCCCCTGCGTTGCATGCAACGGGAATTCCCCTATAAAACCGGGATCACGTTCACCGACAGTACCCTGGCCATCGTAAAACCCAGGAATTATCATCCCGCCTTCTATGGCTGCTTTGACTGGCATTCCAGCGTACACGGACATTGGATGCTGATCCGTTTGCTAAAGCTATTCCCTTCCATGCCCAGGGCCGGGGAGATCCGTCAAAAACTGGAAGAGAACCTCAGCGCGGAGAATATAGCGGAAGAGGTGAAGATCTTCACCATGCCTGACAACAAAGGTTTCGAGCGCACCTATGGCTGGGCCTGGCTTCTTCAATTACAAAATGAATTATTACAATGGGACGACCCCTTTGCCAAAAAACTGCGTAATAACGTCGCCCCCCTGGCACGGCAGCTTTCCAGGATGTTTGTCGAATATCTTCCCAAAATGCAATACCCGATAAGGATCGGGGAGCATTCGAACCTGGCCTTTGGTTTACGGCTGGCATTCGACTATGCCGAACAGGCGAAGGATACTGCGCTCAGGCAAAGCATCATACAGACAGCCCTGCGTTTTTACAAAAACGATGTGAACTATCCTCTTTCCTGGGAGCCGGGTGGAAATGATTTCCTGAGCCCAGGACTGGAGGAGGCTGATCTTATGTGGAGGGTCCTGCCGGCAGCGGACTATCAAAGATGGCTTGTCAGATTCCTTCCTGCCATCGCGGACAAGGATTTCGATCTCGAACCCGGTGTAGTAAAGGACAGGACCGACGGCAAGCTGGTCCACCTGGACGGCTTGAACCTCAGCCGCGCCTGGGACCTCTTTGGTATCGCCAGACATTTCCCGGCTAATAAGACGCAGCTGTATAAGGTTGCCTACAGACATCTCATCGTGGCCCTGCCCCATATCGCCAGCGGGAATTATATGGGAGAGCACTGGCTGGCTTCTTTTGCCGTGTATGCGTTGACGATGCAATGATCGTCTCACTGGATCACGCCGCCCCGCTCCAGGGCAAAAGATCAGTACCCCTTTCCTGGCTCCAGGTAAGCGAACATATCTGCCAGCCCTTATGCCGCACCTCCGCTGCTGCAATGTCAAAGAAATCCTTTTCATGAGTGAGCAGGATGACCTGGTAATCCTTAAACTCCTTCACGAGCATGCGGATAAACCGGCCCCTGTGCTGCGCATCAAAGCTCGAGACCACATCGTCCAGGAGAAAGAACTGGTTTACTTTATTGAAGGCCTTTACAGAGGCAAGGAAAAATGCGATGCCCAGGCCGTGGATATGGCTCTCGCTCAAAAGATATTTTGGCGGCCTGTGCGTCTCGTCGAAGAAGCTGAACTGGATCGTGATCCCCTGCAGGTCCTCATCCGTCTTATCCTTTAAAGGCACAAGCCGGATGGATCCTACTTTTTCATCCGGGTTGATCATTGTGTAGTACTTATCCACCTCCGCGGAGAACATCTCCAAAAAGGTCGTCAGGGCTTCCTCCTGTCTTTTTATAAAGTCCTCGTAGAGCGCTTCAAACGTGTTTTTTGCTATCAGCAATGCATCCTGTCGTTTTTTGATGGCGACATATTCATTATAGGCATCCACCGCCCTGATGATCTTTGCATGTATCTGCATCTTCGCGCCCCCTTTTCTGCCCTCGGCAAGGCTGAGCGCATTCTTTTTCGCCAGATCGATGGAGGACAGCAGACCTTTCCTGTCCACCGCCAGTTCCTTCCCAGGTGTCAATTTTTCCCCGGATAAAATATCTTTCTTACACTCTTCGCCATAACGGGCGAATTTTGACTGTAGTGCTTCCAGGGTATTCTTCAGGGCCTGGCTATCTTTTTCAGACAGTATTTTCTCCTTCAGGATAACGCTGGTGGAATTGGCGCAGTTCTGTATGATCTCCGACAGCCGCTGACATTCTTCCCCAACCTTTTCATATTCTTTTCGCAATGCATCGAGCTCTTCAACACGGCTGCCAAGCTCCCTGATCAGCTGTATCTTGTCCTTCTCCTGCTGACAGAGCGGGCAATACCCGTCTTTCGATATATCTTTTTTCAATATGGTCAACCCTTCCGACAACAGCTTGCGCAATTGGAGGTTTTTCAGCTTCTGTTTGTCCTTTGCCAATGACGAATAGACCGTATGATAAGCATCATAAGTCTTCTGCAGCTCATCGATACCCGTATTCAGCTCCGAGAGGTGGTCCGCGATCCTGTTGAGGGCGGCTATCTGTTCTATCTGTCCCGGGTCCTCCTCTTTTTCAAAAGACTTCAGCAACCCGGGAATATCTTTTAAAGCAGCTATTTTGCCGCTCATCTTCAGCGGCTCCACCAGGCGATTGACCGCCTGGATAAAATGATCCGTGGACACGACATTTTGGCCAAGCGACTCCATCAGTATCGCTTGTTTCTGGCTTTTCCTGCTCTCAAAATCTCCCGCTTTGATCTCCTTGGTATACTTGCCCGCCATTTTTTTCAGCAGGCCCCGCATTTCCCTTACCTCGTTAAAGCCGATGATCTCCTGCAGATTGCTAAGCCTTTCGCTCTTGGTGGCGATGATAAACCGTACCAGGTCCTGGTATCGGAGGATCAGGTTCTCCGAGGCTGACCGCTCTTTGTATTCCAGGAAGGCGGCCGATGCATTGGAATTACTTGCCTGTGAAGAAGAACCGATGGATTTTTCGTTGTCCAGGGCCCCGTCCGTAAAGTCGATGGCGATCCTGGACTTCTCCCGGTCACCGAGAAAGATATTCCTGATAGCATGTTTGCCGTTGATCTCTTCGCTGACGAGGTGGTCGACCTTATCCTGGTAGAACCATTCAAAAGCATCCGCGATGGTGCTTTTGCCTGTGCCATTCTCTCCAAAGACCAGGATAGACTTTTTACCGAGGTCCATGGATATCTCATCCCTTGTGCCCCGGATACCTTTGATGATGATGTTCTCGATCTTATTCATCCTGTTGTCCCGTTTTATCGTTGATAAACTGGTCCACCGCCGTCTGAAGGGATCTCTCCGTAAGCTTGTCATCCTGGTACAGGCGTACCAGCATATCGATAATGGCCGGCTCGGCCGAGGGGATGTTCAATATTTCAGACAAGAAGTCATGGATGACCTCCTGGCCGCTTTTGATGCTTTTTTTCATACGATCCAGTTTATCAGTTGAAATAGTCCCAGTCTATTTTAAAATCGGCCTGGCGCTTCTCCTGGAACGTTTCAGACCCCGTCGTATTGTTACAGATGGGAAAAATGCCAAATTTCTCCACGAAATCAAGGATAAAATAGCTTTCGAGGTTTCCCACTCTCAAACCCCAGAGTCTTTGTATCATCCCGAAATTGAGGGTCGTAAAATACAACTGTCTGTCTCTCCTGTAGTTCTTCAACCCGATGTTGTGCGCACCGTCATAATGACTGGCCAGCCGTTTGCCGATGCCCATCGTCTTTTGTTCGCTCATGCCGATATACAGCAGACGGGACGGCTTGAATGGATAAGATATCGGAAGGTCTTTTGTAAATATGAAATACAGCCCCGCTATCCCTTTCAATAATTTTATATTGCTGGTCTCAAGTGGTATTGGCTGATCGAAGTATATTTTAAATTCGACGGGCATAACCCAAGTTAATCATTAATTTAATACCTTTAATCCAGCATTCCACCGTAAACTGATTGCTGTCGATGCCTACTACACCATCCGAGGAAGAGATCTTTTCGCTGTTCAGACGTTTATCCAATACATCGGATCAGGCCGCGCTATGGCAATTGCACACACATTATTTTCACCGCATCTACGCCTACGTACTATCCATCGCCGGCCAGAAAGAGACAGCCGAGGAGATCACCAATGACATATTTGTAGACATCTGGCAGGGCCGTCATCTGCTGGCCGATGTCAGAAAGCCCGAGGTATACCTGTTCGTCTGCGCCAGGAACAAAGCCATCCGGCATCTCAAAAAAAAGTCGCCCGCATTCGAGTCGCTGGATGAGATACGGGACATCGAATGTGTGCTGGAAAAAGACCCTTATGAGCTCCTCATCAGCAGCGAAATGCTAAAATGCATCAACGACGCCATTGCCGGCCTCCCCCCCAAATGCAGGATGATCTTCCGGCTGGTGAAGGAGAACAACCTGAAATACCGAGAAGTGGCCGAGTTGCTGGATATCTCCGAAAAGACAGTGGAGAACCAGATGACCATCGCCCTGAAAAAGTTAAGCGCCTCCATCCTGTTCAAGCTCGCCTGATATACCCCGAATATGGCCCGTTCTGAAAAATTTCCCCCCTCTTTGGGGGTAACCGCCCCGTACATGTCTCCTTCTCCCATATAAGAACCATATATCTATTAAATATGCCCTCAAAAAGGCTATGGGAATTATTATCCCGGAAACATAACAACGAGCTTACGACAGAAGAGCAGGAAGAGCTTGAGCAGCTGCTGCGGGAGCACCGGGACGTATTCGAATTGAATGAAACATTTTCCCGGCTGAAAGACATGCCGGTACAACCCCTTACCACGCCTGCGGACGAAGAAAGGAGCAGACAGGCCATCGCCGCACGGCTGGCAGCGGCACAGTACGCACAGACGGACAGCCAGGGCAACGACACCGTAGGGACGCCCCTGGTCCGCCCCCGGTCACGTAAAAAGCTATTGGTATGGGCCGCAGCCTCCTGCACTCTCGTAATAGCCTCCTTATGCTTCTATGCGCTCAACACCAGCCGGCTGCCCGTTCAGGCCAAAGAGAACGAGGTAGCCACCAGCATGTCGAAAACAAAGGTGCTGCTGCCTGACGGCTCCACTGTCGTCCTCAACAGGCTCAGCAGGCTCGTGTACAACAAGGACTTTGGCGTGAGCAAAAGAGAGATCAGCCTTACGGGAGAAGCTTATTTCGATATCGCAAAGAACGAGACCATCCCCCTCACCGTCGTCGCCGGTCCCGTGAGGATAAGGGTCATGGGCACCGCCTTTAATGTCAGGGCCTACACCCAGGATTCCACCATCGAAACCTCCCTGATCAGAGGCAGCATCGAGGTCAGCTCGTCCGATGAGCCGGAAAGGACGATACGTATGCGCCCCAATGAAAAGATCATTTTTGGCAGAGGTAATCCCCCACTCCCTGTTGCCCCGGATGCAAAGAACGTCCAGGCCCGTAAACCCGTCCAAACCTTTGTCCAGATGAACCGGATACAACCCAACCCGATAGACAGCACCATCAACGAGATCGTCTGGGTGCAGGACAAGCTCGTA
>DASZVM010000714.1:0-5295 GCA_035547295.1 Puia sp.
CATGGATACCTTATATGATTATTATTCCGCCGGAAAACAATGGACAAAAGCAGTAAGGGTCGTCGAAGCGCTTGCACTGGAGCATCCCACCGAAGCGGCTTTTTATGACAGGGCCGGCAATATATATGGTGAGCTAAAGGACGACGCAAATGCAGTATGCTGGTTCCGCCAATCCTTTGCCATCTCTCCGGACTTTGAAAAGGCCCACAAGATCTTTGTTCTTTATCTGAAGCAGGATAGACCTGCGGATGCCATGCCATTCCTGGATTATGCCATAAGCAATAATGCATCCGGGCTTAACCTGGCCCCGGTAAAACAGCTGACCCGGGAGATCATTCAGCTACAGCAGGCACTCCGCACGGATTCTTCCGCACTTTCGACCGACAAACACCATAATGAAGGACCCGATCCGGCGATATTGAACAGTATTGCCGCTAAATACCTTGCTATGGGCAACCATGAGGGGGCCGCCCGCTATATAGACAGCGTGCTAAGGATCGATCCAAAAAATAAAGAGGCCTTGTCCCTGCGCAGTCATTAGCTTTTCAGCAGCACCAACTGTCCAAGATGATAACCCACCTGGGTAGCGCGGTTGAGCAATACATTCAGCTTATTGCGGTGAGGCTCCTTTTGAAAATCCTCTTCGCTTACGGAAAGGTGACGCTGGAACCATTCTTCCTCCGGCAGACCGGCAAGCTTTGCTCCCAAATGCTGGTGTACTTCCTTCCAGTACTCCCTCAATTGACTAAGTGCAGGTGTCGGTTTACCCGATCTGTCAGGGCTGGTGATAAATATCTCTTCCAGCTCCGGATGAAGCTTTTCGCCCAGGCCGAACAGAGGAAGCAGGGCATCATGTACGGCAATGAGATGTCCTATCACATAGGTTCCCGTGTTGCGCCCGGGAGCTATTTCCTTTGACAATTGTTCATCCGTAAATGTATTCAACAGATTCGTGGCTCTTTTAAGCTGCCCTTCCCAGGTTAGCAGGCCCATTTTTACAAAAAGGGATTGGTCTTGCATGGTGGTGATTGCTTTTGCACCGAATTACAAACCAAAACCTAAATTGTTCGCTCTTACCGCCCCACATTATGTGCCGGCAGGTCAGCGCACCACGCCATGTGCAGACAGGTCCTGGATAATGGGCTTCTCCCATGATGTTTTCTGAAAGATGGCTGCCGTCATGACACCCGCTGAAAATCCACAGCTTGTATGAGGATTCTTATAGAGTCCCCGGAGTTCTACTGCCTTGGCGGAAAACCAGAAGATAAGCGTACAGTCCGAATCACAGGCAGGAGTATAGCGGGTGATATCTTCGTTATAATCCAGAGTGTCCGTAAATGAACCGGACTCGTAGTTCGGGTATCCCTTGTTGATATAAAAGGCGATGGCTACTTTGCTGCTGTCCAGCAGCTGGACCCTCAGCTCTCCGGAATGACCCATCATGTGATGTTTTTTGACAGTGCCGGTGAGGGTATACGTTCCTGTTGGATCGACGAATTCGTGTACGGGTGTGCGTGGAACAATTCCGCCGGTGAAAAGGAACAGGCAGATCAGAAGGACGGGGATAAAAAACAGACGTCTCATTGGCTTAATGCTTTTAAATGTTGAGTAAAGGGATTTTCCCATGTCTGTTATCTCAGGTAGAACTTCTAAAAAATAATCTTTCTAAAAAGTTGGTGGTATCGGAGAAATTGTTGCATCTTTGCACTGTTAAAGAAATCTTAAAGTCAATGCAACGCACATTTATCATATGGATGCAAGAGCGGAATAGTCACAAAGGCTATAGCCGCATGTGCGGGGCAAAGTTTGCATGTAAGTAGTTTAGGATTAAAATACTATAACGAGCCCCGCAAGAGATTGCGGGGCTTTTTTTATGTCTCTTTATTCAACACGATATAGCAATTCCTCCAACGGGATTTGGGCCGGCCGCAGTCGGTTCGATAGCCGGATAGGGGAGGTATATCTAAAAAGACCGGAGTGTTCGTCGGTGAGACCTGTATAATCGGATCTATCGAAGAGTGTAGCCCGGTCAGAAATGACCGGGCTTTTTTTATGATCTGTTCGTCTAACGGCCAGGATAGGTGACTTTCTATCATTTGATATGGGTTCGAGTCCCGGTGGGCCAACAAAATTCGTGAGTGCGACGAAGATGGGGAGTCGTGGCGGTCTGTAAAACCGTTGCTCAAAAGCTCAGCTGGTTCGAATCCGGCCACTCACACTGCGACAGCAACGGAGAGGTGACAGAGCGGTAATGTGCAAGCCTGCTAAGCTTTGGCTATCCTCTTTTGGATACGAAGGTTCGACCCCTTCTCTCTCCGCGATGGCCGGCCAAACGGGCAATATACGGGATTAATGTAATTGGCAACATGTCAGTCTCCAAAACTGATCATACAGGTTCGAGTCCTGTATCCCGTGCAAAAAATAAATTATGGACAATCAACAACTTTCAAAAATGATCAATGCCAACGCATTGTTTGATCATGACCTGATGGATGGAAAGGCGCTGTACCTGCATTGTTTCGATGAACTGCCCAATATCAGCTTCGTAGGCAATATCGACGGAGAAAAGGCATATGCGGCTTTTGTCGAACGTGATCATGGACAGACGTCAGTATGGAGGGTCTTCCGTATCCAACCTGTTGAATATTTCAGATGGACTTCTGGCCGATTGCTTGAATATCCAGCTGATCTACACCTTCAATAGCTCCTTATCTCTAGTAGACAGTGCATTGATGCGTAAAGGCAGGCTGATCGCCAAATATGAGTTTGGTAAACTCGACATTGCCAAGGCACAACGCCTGAGCAAGCATCTTGGACTCGATACGCATATCGACAGACCCATGACGATTGCGGAGATAGCCAATCCCGATACGAAAGACTATTTGGAGGACCGTACGGAATTCATCGGCTTTAAAACCAGGTTAATAAAAAATTAGGTCAATATCGAATGTTATGGAACAGTTACAACAGTGGAGACGTCTCGACGGCTCTCCCGTAAAAAAGGACATCGCGGACGAGATCAGGTCGGCCCTGGTCAGGGAAAAGGAGGCTGGACACGAGTTGAAGGTCTGCATCGGCACGGACAGCCAGGTAAAAGGTGCCGAAACGGCATTCGCTACCGTCATCGTTTTTTTAAGAAAAGGCAAGGGAGGCTTTATGTACATAAACACGGAGATATCCCGGCAGAAGATGAGCGTAAAGGAAAGGATGCTGAAGGAAGTGGCCAGGAGCATAGAAGTGGCATATCCGCTTAGCCGTCTCTTCACTTTGTACGGTGTAGATATGGAAGTACATGCGGACATCAACACCAATCCCGGCTTCAAAAGCAATGATGCGTTAAAAGAAGCGATGGGATATATCCTGGGTATGGGGTTTTCCTTTCGTGCAAAGCCGGAAGCATTCGCCAGCTCCAGCTGTGCGAACAAAGTGGTACAATAAAGCAAGTCCCTTACCCAAATCCTGGATGAGCTGAGCCGGAATGGTACATCTCATGCATAAGCCGTACTTTTTTTTGAATGCTGCGTACAAGACGGACAGGGGAGAGGACCTTCAGTCCCTCCCCAAAGCCCATCAGCTCACGCTCCAGCTCAAAATTTGGTATGACCTCGATACTGAAATGCGTACCCGTGGGTACCTCTTCGACGACCTTTTGCGTGTGATGGATAGGCTTGGTACGGATATAAGGCGCATGGTAATGATTAGCCCAGAAAACCACCTGGACAGGCGCTTCCCCCCTATTCCGGGTAACACCCAGGATGGGAAGAAAATAAGTATGAGGATCAAAATCCTTCTGTCTGCGAAAGACCTCTTCCGGTGATAACGCTATAAGCTGGATCCGGTCGAGCGCGAAAGTGATGATATCGCGACCCGTCTTTAGCATGCCAAGGACAAACCACCGGTTGCGGTACTCTTTCAGCAGATAGGGATAAAATACCATATTGCTGGCGCTACGGGCTTTGAAAGATTGATACGTCAGCTGTACCGCAGTGTTGGAAACAATGGCTTTATAAAGGAGGTCCAGCCACTGGATGCCTGTCAGCAGCTCATTCTTTTCAAAGTCGATGACAGAGGGAGAATGGTATTGTTCACTGTGGATCTTGTCTTCCAGCCGGCTGATCATTTCGGACATTTCCGAGAAATGGCTGAAACCTTTGAATTGCTGAAGGAGACCTGACACCTCCTGCAGGATGCCAAGATCACGGGAGCTCAGGGGAATATTGGTGATGGAATAATCAGGGTCCTCATAGCTGTAATATTTCCGGTCGCGGACGATGATCGGGGCGTTGTAACCCAGTTTATCGCTTCGCATGGCATTGAGGTCCAGCCGGACCGTACGAAGGCTGACACCCCGGCGGATACCTTCATATTCGTAAAGGGCTTCGTTACAGGCTTCGATAAGGTCCTCGATCGTCCATTTTCGACGGCGGTTTTGCAGGCATTTGTCGATGGTGCGATATCGGATCAGGGCATTACGGTTGATGGGCATCGAAAAGAGTTTTTGTAAAAGAAAGAAAAAACATTTAACTGTGCAAGTAGATTGCACACTTGGGTTCTAATCTTGTATTGTCAACGGACAACTGGATAAAATAAGCTTTATCCCCTCGCGGGAAAACTCGGTATATGACCATTGCACGTGTTTCAAAAATGCACGACAGTACAGGTGTAGTAACTCCCTGTATCCTGAAGCAGTGGTATACGCCTCCACACTGCGGACGAAGGTTCGACTCCTTCTCTTGTCATTGACAGGATAGCTCAGTGGAAGAGCAGCAGTCCTTGAGTCATGGGTTCGAATCCCATTCCGTCTAAAGAACGGATAGCTCAGATGGTAGAGCACTACACTGATAATGTAGAAAAGGCAGTCCACCGCTGCCCCAAAAATGGTGAGAAGAAAGAAAAGCCAGGCCTGTTCTCCGGCAGTACGCACCAGACCGCCAACGCGGAGCAAATGCAAGCTGCAGTCCGGCATGGGCCAGCAGCCTCGACAAAGAGATAGGGAAGGCTCCCCAAACCCGGAAGACCCAAAGAGACAGCCAGACGGCTTAACTCCAGGATCTTCGGAAAACGAAAGACAACCTTATCCCCGCAGCCCGGCTCCGCGCATGCAGGAGGGGGAATACCTCCTGGCTTTTAAAACAACGAAATGTAAAAATTGATAAATGGAAAGAAAATGAAAAAAGTAACGATCAACGCCTACCAGGTAGGGCTGTTGTACAGGAATGGAACTTATCAACGCATGGTAAGAAATGGTGATCACTGGATATGGAGACCCTCCGGCAATATAGAGGTATATGACCT
>DASZVM010000715.1:0-15221 GCA_035547295.1 Puia sp.
TGCCGTTGCCCGCGACATAAAGGTTGCCGCTGCCGTCTATTGCTATTCCCCAGGGATAAGCGAATTGAGCCGTGGTACCTGTGCCATTGAGATAGCCTGATGATCCCATCGTTCCTGCAAGGGTCGACTTTTGCCAGGAGCCCGCATCGAATTTATAGATCACATGGTCGCCGTTGGAGGAGACAAAGAGATCCCCTGTCTTGTCGAATTTGATACCTGCGGGATAATTCAATCCCCCTATCACCTGGCTGGCGGTCCATTGAGCAGTAACCTGGTAAATATTGCCCGGATTGTCGCAGCTGGAATAGTAGACATAGCCGGTGGTTTTGTCGACAGCCACGCTCCAGGGCGCCTGACTGCCCCAGGCCCAGGTGACGGCCGTCCCGTCCGGGGATATCTTCCTGATGTCATAGTTACCCGGGTCCACTGACCAGATATTCCCATCCCCATCCAGCGCCACGTCATAAGGAAGACTAAAATGCGCGGCCCCGCCCTGCCCATCCGCATAGCCGGACGTATTGGGGTCTCCTGCCAGCGTAGTGACATTACCCAGGCTGTCTATCTTCCGTATACAATGATTGCCGGGATCGGCGACATACACGTTGAGATCGTCATCGACGGTGATCCCCATGCTGCGGTACCAGTTCTGTCCGGAAAAATTGAATTCGGCGCCGGGCCCGTCTCCATTGGCAAAACCCGCCTTCCCATCACCCGCCAGCGTGCTGACGATCCTCGAGAATGTATAATTGAAGGTCCCTTTGCTCACGCCGCTGTCCTTGCCGATCTTTACGATCACATTGCCGGACCCGCACTTTGCCGGCACTACCGCCATCAGCTGCCGTCCATTGGCTCCTACCAGCGCCAGCTGATGACCATTGATATATACCTTCACCTGGGCCGTGTCCTGCGAAAAATTGCTGCCCGAGATAAGGATCTCCGTTCCCACGCCACCCGAAGTGGCTGTAAAGCTGTCGATGACGATGGGAGCGGCAGGGTTATAGCCGGTGCCGTTGTTCTTTTTACAGCTGAGCATGCCGGCAGCAAGCCCCGTAAAGGCTGCCAGCAGGAATATCTTTATAGTATGTTGCATGTCTTTTGGTTTTGTTTAGTGGTTACCAGCCGGGATTTTGTACGATGGCATTGTCCTTGTCTATATCGCTTTGATAAATGGGGTACAGGTACATCTTATCATCCCATACCCTGTTCTGGAACAGCTTACGTGTATAGAAGCCCGTAAAGGAAAAACCCTGTCCGTTGTCGTTGGCATTGACATTCATCCCATATATCGCCTGGTTGACAGGATCACCCAGCATTTTTCTCCTGGTCAGGGTGAAATACCGGTCGCCGTTCTCAAAACAAAGCTCTACTTGCCGCTCTCTCAGTATATATTTACGCATCAGGTCCTTATTCCCCACTGCTCCGGGATACACCGCCTCGATACCCGGAAGACCCGCCCTTGTCCGTACCATATCCAGGTAGGTGACGATATCGGGGTTTGCAGGATCCGATTCATTCAAGGCTTCCACATAATCGAGGAGTATCTCCGCATAGCGGATAAGTACCTGCGGCCGGTAGTTGGTTGCGTCGTTGCGGATATTATCGGCAGCACCCACGTTCTTCAGCACATCATATCCTGTAATGTTGCTGCTACCCGCGGCCAGCTGACCGGATTTACCGGAATAATAGAATTCCACGCGGCCTCTGCCGTCCTGGTTGGCGCTGGAAGAATAGTAGTTCTTGTCATCCACGGTGACGGCCGGCAGCACCGGATGCATATTATACTGGATATAGGCGTAAAACCGGGGTTCCCTGTTGGCATACATATTCCATTCGCCCGTCAGATGACCGCCCCATGAGCTGGTATCATCCGAGACGGCAAAACCCGTCTCCACATAGCCTGATGAAGGATCGTCGATGGTCCGTCCATTGGCCATGCAAAAGGCATCCACCACATTCTGCGTGGCGTTATACATATTATAGCCGCCCGGTCCCGGCGAGGCGCACTTCGTCCATCCCCAATAGCTCCAGTCGTTATTGGACATGATGATCTCTTTATTCCAGTTGGTAAGGAATATATCCCGGACGGATAGATAAGGATTGAAAGACCCGCCGGAGCCTTCATCCAGGTTGGTAAATAATTTGAAAGCGCCCAGGTCGATCACCGCCCTGGCGGCCGCAGCCGCAGTCGCCCACTTATTCCCGTCATAGCTTGCCGGGGCCAGCAGCGTCCCATCATTATTCTTAAAGCTGCTGAAATAAGTATTACCATTCCATAAAGGACTGGCGGCAAGCAAAGCCACCTGCGCCTTGACGGCTAAAGCCGCACCCTTCGATACCCTGCCGTAATTGCTGCTTGCTGTCCATACCACAGGCAAATGCGCAGCGGCCCTGTCCATCAGCTGATTGATATAAGCCACACAGGTGTCAAACGGCGCACGGGCATATTTGGTGATGTCTGCCGTCTGGCTCACCGTCCCTGTCAGCTTCACAAAAGGTCCATACTGACGCAGCAGCTTCCAGAAGAACCAGCCTCTGAGAAAAACGGCCTCCGCCTTATACTGCACTTTCAGACTGTCGCTCAGCTG
The DNA here is from genome assembly GCA_035547295.1 of Puia sp. Lineage (GTDB taxonomy): Bacteria > Bacteroidota > Bacteroidia > Chitinophagales > Chitinophagaceae > Puia. The sequence continues at coordinate 2,586 of DASZVM010000715.1, forward strand.
GCTGGACGGCACTTTGTCGATGTTGTCCTCAAACACGAAGGACTGGCGGATGCCCCCATAATAGGTGCCCCAGTTATAGGTGATAGTGCTCAAAGGGTTCCAGTTGCCTCCCACCATTTGTCTTACGTCCGTAGTGGGAATGGACACCGACGTCTCGTCGCTGGCGCCCATATTAGGACAATCCCCGCCCTCGTTATTATGCAGCAGGCTGTATATATTGTACAGGTAAGCTTCGGCATTTGCACGGGTTTGCCACAGCTGATCCTCTGTCAGCAGGTTGTCCGGTTTCTGATCGAGATATTTTTTACAGGAGGCCAGGGATAGAAAGATTACGGCAACACATATATATTTCATGATCGTCACTTTTAAAGATTAGAATTGAGCACGCAGCCCGATGACAATGGTCCTGGCAGGGGGATAGGTTGCTCCGTTGGAACCCAGCTCCACATCCCATAATTTGAATCTGGAAAAGGTCAGCAGATTGGTGCCTGCCGCATACACATAAAGACTGCCAAGCCCCGTCTTCTTTGCTCCCGCATTATAGAGGGTATAGCCGACGGAAGCCTGTTTCAAACGTATATAGCTGCCGTCCTTCAACCACCAGGTGCTGCCCAGGTAATTATTGGAAGAGGTGGTGGCGACACCCAGCCGCGGATAGTCCACATCCTGCCGGGGATTGTCCGCCGTCCATCGGCTGAGCGCATTGGCGAGCACATTCGCGGGGTATTGACCGTTGCCCGTAAAAGGCACCACACCGACACCTGCCGCCGTACCATCATTCATATTGGTAGCCGAACCATTGGCCATGATGGCCACATCCGCTACACCCTGGAAAAAAAGCGAAAGGTCTATCTTTTTATACCCCACTGTAAAGCCCGCTCCATATGACCAGCTGGGAAAAGCGGACTTGCCCGTATATTTCCAGTCATAACCGTCGATAACCCCATCCTTGTTCAGGTCCCCGTATTTGATGTCGCCGGGATGCATCACCCCGAATTGAGAGGGGCTGCCATTTACATCGTCCTTGTCCTTAAAAAGGCCTTGCGCTATATAACCCGTGAACTCCTGGTATCTGGAGCCCGTCATCTGCTGATATTTATATTTCCTCAGGGGCTCGTCCGCAAAAAGGATCTTGTTCTTTGCATAGGTGAAATTCCCGAATAACCGCAGCGTCACATATTTTCCATACTTATCGTTGTACTCCACGCTGCCGTCGATGCCTTTATTATTCATCTCCCCGATGTTGGAAATAACTCTTACGCCATTGGTGCCCGAAGCATAATTATAGGAATCATAACCTACTATTGAAGAGATGGATTGACGGAGAATGAGAATGTTCTTTCGCCTGTCCTGGAAAGCGTCCAGCACGATATTGATCTTGTTCAGCAGTCCTATCTCCAGACCGATGTCCGTCTTGGTGGACAGCTCCCAGGTGAGGTTCTCCGTCCCCGCCACATGTTCCGTCACACCTGTGTAATAGGTGGGATTGGTCCCGAAAGCCGTAGCGCCTCCCGTCCCTATCTGTGTCAGGTACCCAAATCTGTCGTTGGTACCGATGTTGTCATTCCCCACCCGTCCACGGGAGGCCCGGATCTTCAACAGGTTGAAGGTATTTACCAGCGGATCGAAAAAATCTTCCCTGGAGATCACCCATCCCGCCGACACGGATGGGAAAAAACCCCAGCGATGACCCGGGGCAAAATTCTCGGACCCCGTATACCCGCCATTGAATTCCGCAAGATATTTATCCTTATAAGAATAGGTGAGCCTTGTCGCCGCAGCCTGGTTGCGATAAGGCAGACCGCTGATGGCGTCTCCCGCCGAAGCCTTTACACGGTTCCTCATATTGTAGACCAGCAGACCGCCGACACTATGATCTCCAAAACTGCGGTTATAGCTGATATTACCCTCCAGGTACATGGTCCGCTCGGCCGAGGTATAAGAGCTGTAGTCAAGGAAGGTGCTGCCCGTACGTGTCTGCGTAAAGATCAGGTTACCCTCTCCATCCCTTCCTCCCGCATACCAGAGGTCATTGAACCCTTTCCGGGCGATATCCGTCTCGCTATAGCTGTCAAAGGAAAACCTTCCCATAACGCTAAGTCCTTTTGTAAGGGCATCCAGCTTCTGTGTCAGCGTAATGACGGACTGCACGGTAGGGCGAAACTCGGTGGAATATCCCACATTCTGCAGGTTATTAAAAGGATTGACGCCCCCGTTGTTCACCGGCCCTGCCCATTTGCCGCCGGGATATTTGATGGGGAACACTACAGGGTTGGTGGCATAGGCATTGTACCAGATATAGGAAGCAGACGTACCAGGATACCGGCTGTTCACCAGCATGGCGTCCAGGTTCAGCGACAACAGCGTGGTCTTGCTGATATTCACATCCACATTGCTCCGGAAATCATATCGCTTGAAATTCAGATTGGGATCATACCCATTCAGCTTGGATACCTTATAGCTCCCATCCTGGTCATAAAAGCTGGCGGAAAGAAAATAACGCATGGCGTCACCCCCACCCGTGACATTTACATTGGCATTATAGTACGGCGCCCAGTCCTTATACATGGACTTTATCCAGTTGACATTGGGATACAGGTAGGGGTCCAGACCGCTGGCCGTCTTCTGAATGGCATCATCACTATATTGAGGGCTATTTCCATCGTTGACCCTGGCCTCATTATACAGCTTCATATAATTCACCCCATCCAGCATTTTGGGTACCTTCGTAAGCCCTGATACGCCCGATTCCACTTTTGCGGATATCCTTGGCTTCCCGGCCACCCCTCGTTTGGTGGTGATGATTAGCACCCCGTTGGCGGCCTTGGCCCCATACACAGCCGTGGCGGACGCATCCTTCAGCAGCGAAATGCTGGCGACGTCCTCGGGATCGATATTGTTATAAGCTCCTCCGTAGGTACTATTGACATCCTCCCTTTGTACGCCATCCACGACGATCAGAGGCGATACGCTGCCCGCGAACGTCCCGATACCACGGATCGTAAAAGTGGAATTATCATACCCCGGCTCTCCGCTGGTCTGTACGGAGATGACACCGGCCACCTTGCCTGCCAGCGCATTTGTAAGGTTGCGCACAGGCATCCGCATATCATTCATGTCCACACTGGCCACCGACCCGGTGACTGAGATCTTTTTCTGTTTGCCATAACCCACCACCACTGTCTCATACATCATATCCGTCTTCAGCTTCAACGTCACTTTCATCGTCCCTTTTGCCGGCGCCGCCTGCTCCTCGGTCTGCATCCCCACCATGGAAACACTGAGCACATCACCTCCATTTGCCCGGATGGAAAAGATACCGAACTCATCGGTCATGACACCGCCCGTAGTGCGCCCCTTCACCATTACTGTAGCGCCCATCAGCGGTTTGCCGTCAGTATCCATCACCTGCCCCTTTATGATCATCGTATCTTTCTTCTCCTGAACGGTCTGTGACGGATCAGCCACTACCCTGGCCGGTGTTTGCTTCTCGTTCAGCAGCACCCTGTTGCCTCTCAGCTCATAACCGATGTTCCTGTCCTTGAACAGATAGTCCAGTACCTCATTCAGTCTGGCATTGTGAAAATTGAGGTTTATTTTTTCCTTATCGTTCAGCAATTGGTTGCTGTAGAAAAAATTCAGCCCTGTCTGTTTCCGGATGGATCGCAGCACCTGGGAGACAGGTATATGCCGTCCGGAAACGCTCACGATGGAATGAAGGGAGGGGCTTTCGGGTTGGGGTCTCGCATAAGTCCCCAGCAGGACCATACAGAAAAAAATAATGGTACGCAGCGTGTATTCTCTCATATCAGCAGTTTTAATACAGCTACAGGCAAACTGCCGTTTCGGGTGAATGAGAGAAAAAATTATTTTTCCAGGTAGAGGTCTTTATTGGAATAATAATACTTTATGTGCGCCGTGGTCGCAAGATCGTTGAGGAATTCCGGCAGCTTCCCCATCTCCAGCACCCCTGTAAGGCTCTGCCCGGCAAACTTCTCCTTATCCAGGACGATATGAAGCCCATAACACCGGGCAGCCAGACTGACCAGGTTTTCAACAGGCATGTCATGAAAATAATATACGCCATTGATCCAGGACAGCTCATCCTCCTGCTCAAAGGTCGTGGAAGAAAAACCGTTTTGCTCATGGTACTCTGCAACATAACCGGGGCTTAACGCCACATGCCGCCCATCCGAAGATTGCGTCACCACCTTCCCTTCCACCAGCGCTGTCCGGACCTGTCCTTTCTCATATGTATTGACGTTAAAGGACGTCCCCAATACCTTCACATCCGTCAGAGGAGTATGGACGATAAAAGGCGCACGGGCATCCACCGCCACCTTAAAATAAGCTTCTCCCTCCACCGTTACCTCCCTGGACGCCCGGGGAAATTTCAACGGGAAACGCAACCGCGTATCCGCATTCAGCCATACTTCCGTGCCATCCGACAGAACGATCTTATAGGTGGCGCCCGGAGGCACCGACAGGGTGCTGATGGTAGTATCTCCGGACGTATATTGCAACGCATCCGCACCCGCATTCAGGGTTGTATTGCCCAGGGCAATGGACTTGCCCGCATTTGCCTTTCCCAGGTCCACCGTGCGGCCGCCGTTGAGGGCCAGACTTACAGACTGCTGTCTTTCTTTTACCAGCTGCGCTATTTTTCCTCTGTCCTCTATTTTTTCTTTTCCATGGAAGAAGAGCCAGGCGCCTGTTATTACCAGGATGAAGGTGGCCGCTATTGCCAATATTTTTCCGATGGCATGAAGGTTGATGGTAGAAGGTTTAATGTCGGCGGGTTTGATGGGACCCGGTCTTGTGGCGACGGGCGATGAATCCCTTTTGCTCTTCAATTCCCGCAGATCCGCATCCGCATCCAATCCTGAAAGGAATTCTTTCATACCCAGCGTTGTCGCCCTCTCTTCCAGCAACTGCCATTGTCCCCGAAAAACCGGGTCCGATGACAGCCGTTGCGCCAAAACATGCTCCTCTTCAGGGCTGATGCTCCCTGACAGCTTCTCCACGAATAATTGAAATACCTGTTCTTTCGTATAGTCCATCTGATAATACTACAGTGGTTCTGCCCAATCGGGTTAATTGATCTTGCTATTAATTTCCCCCCTCAGGAACTTCAGCCCCGTCTTTAAATGCGTTTTGAGGGAGTTGATGCTGATACGCATGGCATCGGCGGCATCCTGGTATCTTTTACCATGAATGTACACCATTTGGATGGCAGTCTTTTTCTGCTCGGGCATCTCCTCCAAAAGGGACTGCAGCCGTTGATAATGCTCCTCCCCCAACGGCCAACCCGCCTCGGCCTCCTCCTGCAGCACGCTATACCCCTTTTCATGCTTCTCCTGCACTCTTTGCTTCTTTAAATGATTGATACAGCGGTGCTTCACTGCCAGGAAAAGATACCCCTTGATATCCTCATGAAAATGCATGTACAGCCGCTTGTCCAAAACATCGAGAAAAAGGCTCTGCACCAGGTCCTTGGCCTCCGCCGCATTCTTCAGAAAAAAATATGCACTGGTGCACAGCAGCGTATAGTACTTGAGATACAGCTCGTCGAAGGCGGACAGATCCCCTTCCTTCAAGCGGCTCATCAGCGCTGTATCTTGGGCGGCATGCATGTTTAAAAATAAAATTTTTCCATAATCGCGGCTTACACAAACGTTTGTGTGAAATTCCGTCGCTTGCGTCTGAAAAGTATTGAGGAATAAGCGCATTATATTGAAAATTTGTGCAAATCCGCCTATTTCGGCTTACCTTTTCTTTATTTCAAATAGTAATATATGCCGTCTAAAATATTATTTTTTCTGGGGTTTCTGCCCTTGTTCTTACTGACCGGGGCCAGTCGCCCAAAGCCTGTCGAAGGTTTTGCATTGATAGAGCTCTTCACCTCCGAAGGCTGCTCCAGCTGCCCACCCGCCGACGAGTTGGCCGCCTCCCTTCCAAAAACCTATCCATCCGGCGTCTACCTGCTCAGCTTCCATGTCGACTATTGGGACCGTCTGGGCTGGAAAGATCCCTTTAGCAAGGCCGACTATACCCTCCGGCAAAAAGAATACAATACAGCGCTCAGCCCCATGCCCGATGTCTTCACCCCACAGGTGATCATCAACGGAAAAATGGAGCTGGTAGGCTCCGATGAACCCCGTATCCGTGCCGCCATCGACAGCGAGCTGATCCACACGGTCAATCCCGTGATCGATGCCTCTGCCCATACCAACGGTAACAACACAGTCACCGTCGACTACAGCCTGGCAAAAGGACAAGGCGATTTCCAGGCCGCCCTCGTACAACTGCAGGCCACCACCGCCGTCGGCAAAGGCGAGAATGCCGGCAAACAGCTGCATCACACCGACATCGTAAGGGACCTGAAGTCCTCCGGAAAAAGCAAAGGCTCCCTCACCCTCAACATCCCCCCCGGCCTGACCGCCCCGGACTGTAAAGTGATCGTCTTCCTCCGGGACAAGGAACGTCTGCACATCCTCGGGGTCCGTACACTCGAAATACATTGAACCTCAAAAGCAAATATCACCCGCTGACAAAAGTGCAATGGCTGATATGGGCCATCATTTTTTGGATACTGTTCATCTCTGTGCTGGAAGACTATCCCGCATCCGATGCATTCAACTATGCCTTCCTCGGCACACTCTCCTATAGCATGATCCTCTATGGTAACGCCTTATGGCTCATCCCAAAGCTCTACCGGAAGAAGCGGTACTCAATCTGCTGAAAGCCCAGGTACAACCCCACTTCCTGTTCAATACGCTCAATAACATCTACTTCGTCGCACAACGGGAATCCCCGCTGACAGCCGATCTTATAGAAGATTTTTGATGGCCGTGCAAAAAGCCATCTCCCCGCCGCCATCCCAGACAGATGAATATATTTTTGCCAGGTCGGACAAAAAAATGATCCGTGTAAACATCCGGGAAGAGCTATTGGAAAAGCTGCCGGGACAGTTCACACGCATCCATAACTCGTATATCATCAATGGCGATCATATCACCCGGGTGGAAGGGAACTATGTGCTGGTGGGAGACAAGAACCTCCCTATCGGGATATCGTACAGGGAGGCTTTCGCGGAATTTATCCAGCAACGGGCTTTATAGGTCTGGCTCGCGGCCAATGGCCTTCCGGCACATGCTCATTCTGCCTTCGTTAGTTTTCCATCAACCATTTTTTAAAGGCCCCTGCCTTTAGCTGGCTGATAACGATGATTTCTTTGGGATCGGGGTTTAGCCGTACCTCCAGCTTACCCTTCTTCGCAGGTCTGAACTTCACCACCGCATTGATATTTATAAGATATTTCTTCGTAGCCCGGAAAAAACACCGGGGATCGACAGCCAGCTCGATATTCCTCAGCGGCCGGGCCATCATATACTTATAATGGGTCTTCGCCTCGATGAGATAAGATATCCCATTGTCTATATAGAAATAAGCCACATCCTCGCACCGTATGACCAGGTATTTGCCGGCATCCGCCTCCCGGACGAGGGGCTCATCTCCCATAACGATCAATTCCTTATTGATTGACATAGTTTCGGTTTTATAAATAAATTACACTGTCCCATCCCTTCCCCGAAATAAATTCAATAGGTTGATCGCTCCCTTCAATGGCCTTTGTCCAACTTTAAAGGGAAAAAATCCGGGTTGCCCGTTCACATCCGAGAAATATCCTTCAGATGCCTTATCTTCATCTTCCATTGTCTATGAGAAAACTTCTATTTTCTGATCTCCTCGCGGCGTGGCTGGTGGCGGGCACCCTGGACATAACCTATGCCATCATCATGTGGGGTCCCGTCTTCGGCAAGATCACGGCCACCCAACTGCTGCAAGGTATCGCAAGCACCCTGGCAGGTAAAAGCGCATTCGAGGGTGGTATAGCCACAGCTCTCCTGGGACTGGCCATGCATTATGGCATCAGCCTGGCCTGGACCCTCATCTATTTTTTTCTCTTCCCCCGTCTGCCATTCCTGGCAGGAAATAAATGGGTCAGCGGCGTGCTGTATGGAATATTCGTATGGACAATGATGTCACTGATAATCGTGCCCCTGGTAACAGGACGGGCCTACCATTACAGCACAATACCATTTTTAAAAAGCATAGCGCCGATGGCGCTCTTTTTCGGGCCCGCCATCGCCCTGATCATAAACAGATATTACCTCACTGTCAGCGTTCGACGTCCACAGGCCGGATAGTATATTGCACCGTGTGCTGCGCAGGTAATTTGACAGCTTTTAGCAGCACACGGTAAATGGCCCTGCCATCCCAGCGCTGCCGGATACCTTCATCCTCGGGGTTGACAAGATCCACCTTTTCCACCGATGCATCCCAGAAGGCGTCGTCGTAATCGAGGCGGACCTTTTCGTGTGTGTCAGTTTCAAAAACGATCCTGCCACGTTGCGTCAGGTCCACCTGGCATACGGTCATAAAAGTCTGTGTAAGGCTTTCCAGGGGTTTGTCAAGGGCGTAGTTGTCACTGACGGTTACTCCGGCCTTCTTATAGACACGAACGGTGCGTATCCAGGATCGTATCCCGGCCCCGGCAGGATACGCTTTTGCAATATTCATGGTCAGGCTGCTGCTGCCCTTGCTTGTCTGATATTGCACCGCCTCCGCCGCATATTGTCTCCCCTCCTTTTGCTGGAAGCCGTTGATCAATGGTAAATTATGATAAGCCGATGTATTGAACCAAAGGTCGTACCGGTGACTGGAAAAAGTACGTGCTGTATAGGTGCCTGATCCAACGTCGATGATCACGGGCTGTCCTCCCGCATACACGATAAAGTCACCCACATCATTGTGGTTATGGCTTTCGGCATTATGTCCTCCATGCGATGCTGCAAACAATCCCTTGTCTGTACGGGAAGCCATCAATTGCACATCCTCAAACCAGCAGTCTTTTATTTGCGGGTCCCGGGGAGGATAATTCAAACAACCTTTTATCGTACCCAGGTCAAAAAGCGCCCGGCTCCGGTGGAACCCTTCCATCGAACCCCATCCGTTGGGATATTCATGACATACCCAGCTTCCGAATCCCATCATCGCTGTATCCTGCATAGCCTGTCCCGCCCTGAAGATCATAAGACCGTCGGGCACCAGTTGGGGAGGTGAGTCGGACACATTGATGTAATACTTGCCCGCAATATGCGTCTTGTAGATATATGCCCCCATCTTCCGTATGATGGGCGACTGGTAGATATTTATCTTCCCCTGGCTGGCAGACGACAGAAGGTCCAATACATCAAAGACACAACCACCCGCCGCACCCCAGTAGCTGGGTCCTTCGTCACACCCCCCGTCCTCTCCAAGACCATTGATATACTGGTCGGTGAAATGCATGGCTCTCCCCACTGCATCCACCCGTTTGGCCTCGTCTTTCTCCAGCAGCAGCGCCGCCGCCAGATAGTTGGACATCACCCAGGGCGCCCAGTTATTCAGCTTCGCATCGCTGCGGCCGCCGCCCAGGTAACCATACTTCGCGGTCTTCAAGGGTACGAACACACGACGGTTCACCTCATAATAGATCCGTTGACGGATCAACGGCGAGATCTTCTCCAGTTCAGGTCCTATGAAATAATCCACCCAGGCCAGCATCGCCGCGGTCTCCGCCGTAAAAAGATCCACGGTAGGGTCCTCTGCGTCAGGCAGACCGCTGCCCGCTTTTTGCAGGCCCACATGTGCGGAGACACCCCAATAGGTCTCTTCACAAACAGACCATATCCCATCCAGTATCTTGTCCGTAAAACGTCCTTTACCTTCCAATACCTCCGCAAACACGAGCCCGCACAGGACATTCCTCTTTTCAAAGCTGACATGTTCATAACGGCTCCGGTTGCCATTTCGCTTAAATTCCAGGGCCAGCGTGGCCGGTATGGGTTTGAACTCATAATGCAGGGCGCTCTCTCCGCCTCTGATGGCTTTCTGTACCGTGGAATCCGGAAGGAACTGCCGCCAGCCGTCCGATGTTTGGGGAAAGGGTTTCCAAGCATCCCGGGATACAAGCGTCGACGATAGTCCGGGGACAAAAGATTGTAACAAATTCCGTTGAATGACCTGCGCCTTTACGTCCGTGATACAAAGGGTCAGCGCCAGCACTGCAGATATGGTATAAGTTCTCATATATCATTCAATATACAACATTTCTGTGCCCGCAAGCAACAATGCCCCTGTCCCAAACGCATCCGATCCCTCATAATCGGTGACACCCGGCTTGTCGGCGATCATTTGCACAAAACCCAGCTTCCCATCCTCATGCACGCAGGCTATCAGACCACCCCAGGCAGCCCGCGCCACGGGATAATAGGTTTTTCTATCCAGCAGTCCGTGATGGATACCCCATGCCAAAGCATAACAAAAAAGCCCTGTACCGCTGGTCTCCCTGGCAGGGAAATGTTCCGGGTCCAGCAGACTTGCCCGCCACATGCCATCCTTTTGCTGCAAGGAAGCTACCCTGGCTGCCATTTCCCGGAATAATTGCTCATACCGGCCGCGTGTAGGCCAGCTCGCCGGCATATATTCCAGCAAACGCGCCAGACCGGCCATCACCCACCCATTCCCCCGGGCCCAGAATTTTTTCGCGCCATTGGCTTCCCGTTCCGAAAAGAACCGGCCATCCCTGTAGAATAAATGCTCTTCCTTATCGTAGAGATAGTCGTACGTCCTCCACCACAACGTATCCTCCAGCCGCAAATACACAGGGTCCTCCGTTGCCTCCGACAATGCCGCCAGGCTGGCAGGTCCCATGAACAACGCATCACACCAGGCCCATTCCCGGAAATAGATCTTGTCCTTATATTCCAGCGATCCCGTATGGGGCCGCCTCGCCAGCGCATCCGCCATGGCCCGGAAATCCGCGATCATACTGTCCTTCCTGTATTTTTTCCACAACGCACAATATACCTCTCCGATACAATAGTCATCGGCAAAATCCCGCCGCTCGCCCGCACCCACCTTCCAGCCCGCCTTTTCACAATAGGCGAGCAGCTGATCTTCATACTTTTTTTCATGCAGCGCCCGGGAGGTTTCCAATAGTCCTTTATAAAAAGTCGCGTACACCCAGTCGTTTACAGCCCACCTGAACCTGCCCCGCGCAAGGGAGTCTATCTGCCAGTCGGCAACCTTCGCAAGGATGCGCCTTACAGCCGTCTTCTTCGCCTGGCTATCCACCAAAGACCGGGCATGGAGCCCTTCCCAATCCGGCTGCCATTCCAACACCTCCACCGGTTGGGGAGGCAGCTCTTTCAGCGTCTCTCCATCTCCCTGCTCTACCCGCTGCACGAAAAGGTTCAGGATCCCTTTCTGATCCCAAAGCTCCGTATCATAGGAAGGCTCCCAAAGACCCACGGATGTGGAAGTGAGATCCTCTATACGCCAGTTTCCATGTCGAAGATCTTCGTTCATTGCCACGCTTACCCGGTCCCCCCGTTCTTCATCCCGGAAGATCATCAGCGCTCTTGTCTTTTTGCCATGACGGTTGACCATGATCACCGGGCGGGAAATGGGGATGCGCTTTGTGCCCCCGCCTGCCAGCGTAAATGCGCTGACCCTAGCTGACACCTGTCGTACCTGCCACTTTCCTTTGTCCTGGTACACGACACGGTATTGGGGCGCCTTTTCATCCGGCAGCCGCCAGTAAGTGGCGATATATGGCCTGCCTTTTTCGTCGGCGGCCATGGATGTGGTATTTATCAGCTCGCTGTTCCGGGGGATCTTACAGGCATACTCCGCCGTCGCAGCCGTAATGGGCAACTGATAGACTTCACCCGTGCTCTTCTCCCAGGTCTTTCCCTCGTCCTCCGACCGGGCATAACAGATATCATGATTGGTGGCAACATCTCCTGTCTCACGCCATACCCACGACAAATGAATAACCCCCTGCTTGTCCGTCACCATCTGCCAGTAGGCATTTCGCTCTCCCTCGCCATTGATCCAGCCGTCCTGCACCTGCGTCCACTGCTGTGTCTTCCAGTCATAATGATCCAGCATCAGGTCCCCATTGCCGGAACTGCCGTCCCGGTAAAAGAAAAGCAGGTTCCCACCGGCCAGGCGGTAGAATTCAGGATAGCTTACCCTTGCTTCTTTTTTCCCCGTCATAGGCATCTCGGCCGTCAGCTCCAGTGAACCCGGGCTCACGCTGCGGCAATAATGAAGCGCATTGTTATGATGGTTCCAGCTGACATGGAGGAACCCGCCTCCGTCAACCATGATGCTGATGCTCCTGTGCGCATCGGTGGCGTCCCCCTTATATTGGGTCACACGGGTTTCCCAATGGGACGAGCCTGACGGCCGTCGCCCCAGTACCACATTCTGTCCGGGATCATAGTAGGCGATGTATTGTGTATCGTTATATGTCACCAGCGAGTTATGACGGAATATCACTGTGTTCACGGAATTTTTGGCCCACCCGTCCCCTGCTTTCACCAGCCTTACGCCCCCATCATACGCCTCATTGGTAACCTTAAGTCTTCCCTGCCACACCAGCCACCTGGTAAGCCAGGCTTGAGCTGCGTGCATCGCTACCCATTCTTCCCTCCCTTTATAGTTATCCTCTTCCTGTCCCTTGTATGTACTTCCATCCTGGCTGCGCTGCTGCATCTTCAAGACATGGGCGGCGTGCAGTGC
>DASZVM010000716.1:0-6871 GCA_035547295.1 Puia sp.
GACCGACCCCGTAACAGGAGGCGTACGTTATAAAGGTTATCTTCTGGAAGTGCCCGATACGCCGGGACTGGGAGCCGATGTGGACGAAGCATTCCTGCAGCAATGTGAAAAAGCAACGGTATAATGGTAGCTCACAATAGTCCGGTGACAGCCCGGATACTTACGGCCGCTCGTCCAATATCTTCTCCGCCTCGACATCTTTATATTGCCTGATAAGCTCCCGCAGCTGTTTCTTCAAAGTTGCCGTCAGCCCCTCATACCCCGCCTTTCCATAGAGGTTATGCACCTCGTGCGGGTCTGTAGCCAGATCATACATTTCCCAGCTGTCCGATGGTGCATAAAACCGCACCAGCTTATATCTATCCGTCACCACCCCGAAATGGGGATACACATGATGCGGCTGGGGGAATTCATAATAATGATAATACATCGCCTTCCTCCACCCCGGCGCACCGCCGGCACCTTTCAACAAAGGCAAAAAAGATACTCCCTGCACCTCCGCAGGAGCCTTTACCCCCGCAATATCCAGTAACGTAGGCGCCCAGTCGATATTCAGCATCAGCCGGCTCACCGAGGTACCCGGCCTGATCATGCCCGGCCAGCGCATCACAAAGGGCGTACGCAGGGATTCTTCATAGATCCAGCGTTTGTCAAACCATCCATGCTCGCCCATATAAAAACCTTGATCTGAACAGTAGATGACCACCGTATTCTGCGCCAGCCCCTTCTTATCGAGGTAGTCCAGCAGAGATCCGATATTCCTGTCCAGCGATCGCGCCACAGACAGGTAGTCTTTCAGGTACCGCTGGAATTTCCAACGTATCAATGCCTTACCCGTATCATGCCGTCTGTCGAACTCCTTGCTGACCTTATTCTCGTAATAGTCATAAAAAGCCTGTTTCTGCGCAGGCGTAAACCTATTGTAAATACCGCTCTTCACATAATCCGCATGCACTTTCAGGTCTTCCTTCAGCCGCATGGTCTTGTCGATGGTCATGTCCTGGTCCGCCGCAGCCCGGCGACCCGCATAGTCGTCAAAAAAGGTAGCAGGCAGGGGAAAATCTTTCCCATCATAGGCCCCCAGGTCCTGTATATCCGGCAGCCACTCCCGGTGGGTCGCCTTTTCTCCAACGATAAGACAAAAAGGTTTGGTAGTATCCCGGGTGTCCAGCCAGGAAGTAGACAGCTGAGTGATCAGATCGGTAACATACCCCTCCATACGGACAGTGTCACCGGGCTGAATAATATCCGGATTATAATACTGCCCCTGTCCGCGTAATATCCGCCAATAGTCGAAGCCCTTCGGCAGGTTGCCCAGATGCCATTTGCCGACCCATGCCGTCTGATAGCCGTTCTGACGCAAAAGCTCCGGGAAAAGGAATTGGTCCGTGTTGAATTTCTTTTCATTCAACGTGTACCCGTTCATATGGCTGTACTTCCCCGTTAGCAGGGTAGCCCTGCTGGGGCCGCAGATGGAATTGGTCACCAGCGCACGGGTGAAAATAGCCCCTTCTCTGGCGATCCGGTCAATATTCGGTGTTTGGGCCAGAGAACTCCCATAAGCGCTGATGGCCTGGTAAGCATGATCGTCAGACAAAATGAAGACGATATTCGGCCGGCGTGACGGCTGGGCCAAAAGACCATCAGCGAAAATCACACCCAGAACAAGAATTATCAAACGGTAGTTCATAACTTGAATTTACAATTTTTTTACAGGCTGTTGATCCCTCAGGTTCTTTCTGTACTCTTCCGGCGAGCTTCCCGTCTTTTCCTTGAATAATTTGGAAAAATAAAAAGCGGATTCAAAGTTCATGCTGAAGGCTATCGACTTTATGCTTTTTGATTCATCGGCCAATAGCGCCTTTGCCTTCTCGATCTTCAATTGAATGATATATTGATTGGGCGCAATGCCCGTGTATCTCTTAAAAGCCCTTCGAAACCAGGCATAGCTGACGTTAAGCTCTTCGGCTACTTTCTCAACCTTGATATCCTGTTCGATATTCGTCCGGAAAGCGATCCTCGCTTTATTGATAATATATTCCGTAGGGTCTTCCGGCTCGAAGCTGCGCTCCTTCAACAAGGATTGTATTTTCCCAAGCAAATGGAATACGATCCCCGACACCAGCTGCTGATAACCCGTTTTTTCTTCTCTCGTCCTCTCGATGATCTCGCTCAGCAGCTGGATCACCGTTTCGTTGATGCCGATATTCAGCACAGGTTCCGCAGGCGACAGGAACCCCTCCTGCACAAGGCTCTCGATCATAAAGCCTTTAAACCCCACCCAGAATTCATCCCAGCCCGTTTGCTCATCAGGTTTGAACCGGTGCCATTCATTGGGGAAAAGGACAAGGATGGTGCCTTCTTTTACATCCACCTGCGCACAGCTGGATGATTCGAATTTTCCCGCGCCATTGGCGATATAGATCAGCTGATATTCACCCAGCATACGGCCGTTATTCCAGTTGAAATAATGATGGGCCGGATGATCCGGCGCCGGATAGATCGCATGTTTGCTGATGCTGTTGCAACCCGCATTCAGCACATAGATCCCCCACCTCTCATCCGCCGGGCTTGTAGGCAGATATTTGTAGAAGTTGTTCATTGCAAACCCCCGTTGTGTCAAAAAGTATT
This sequence comes from Puia sp., assembly GCA_035547295.1. GTDB lineage: Bacteria > Bacteroidota > Bacteroidia > Chitinophagales > Chitinophagaceae > Puia. Next base: position 2,632 of record DASZVM010000716.1, read on the forward strand.
ATTGAAAGAGCAGTTTGTGTATTTCCTTTCAAACTTATGAAAAATAAATTTGACAATTCAAATAAACAAAATTGCCTGCATATGAAGAAACGCCATTCAATTCTTCGACCCGCCTGCATAGTCTGGCTCTTATTGATCTTCTCTTTCCTGGCAAAAGCCCAGTCCCGGCAAGTCAACGGTACGATCAAAGATGAAACAGGCTCCCCGTTGCCAGGGGTAGCTATCGTAGTAAAAGGCTCTGCCAAAGGAGTGAACTCGGGACCCAACGGGAAATTTACGATAACTATCCCGGGGAGTTCAGCTGTCCTCGTCATCAGTCACGTAGGTTTCGTCACACAGGAAGTCCCTGCTGCCGCCGGCAGCACAGCCGAAGTGACCCTCGTAAGGAACGTCAACGCATTGAATGATGTGGTGGTCATTGGTTATGGCACCCAACGAAGAAGGGATGTAACGGCTTCAGTAGCCACGGTGAACGTTGGGGCTTCAAAAGATGTACCGATAACTAACCCCGGCAGATTGCTGGTGGGACAGGCGCCCGGCGTCACGGTAAGACAGACCACGGGCAGGCCTGGTACTGAGTTCGAAGTAAATATACGGGGAACAAGTTCGCTGGGCGCAACAAGCGCCCCCTTGTATGTGGTCGATGGGTTCCCCATGGGCAATAGCCTGGGGCAGAATTTAAATGCCGCGGACATCGAGAACATCAGCATCCTGAAAGACGCCGTCTCTTCAGCTATATATGGCGCAAGAGGCTCCAATGGCGTCGTACTGATCACGACCAAAAATGGCAGATCCGGAGCACCCGTTTTGACCGTCAACAGCAGCTACGGGATCCAGAATATCCCCGATAACAGAAAAGTGAAGATGCTCAACGGACCCGACTTTGCCCAGTTCAGAAAAGATGCTTTCATGGACAAGATCAGGTACTTCGAACATAGGGAGCCCGATATCTCGGAGGTGCCGCTGGACTTCCGCTATCCCGAGCAGACAAAGACATCAACCAACTGGTTTGATGCCACGCTCCATAATAATGCTCCCTTCCAGAACTATAATGTATCCCTGTCTCAGGGCAGTAATAATTTCCACTCTTACCTGTCAGCCGGCTATACAAGACAAGAAGGTATCCTCCTGAACACGAAGTTCGACAACCTTTCCGTACGGGGTAACATCGACGGAAAGATAAACGATCACATAAGCATGGGCCTCAAGGTAAACGGTTCTTATGCCACCAACAACCTGGCGCAGGCAACAGAAGGCCGTGACCAGATCGTAGGCGCTTCCCTGATCGCGGATCCACGCGACCCTATCTACAATGCAGACGGAACTTACAACGCATACATAGGCGGTCATGATGGCGTATTTGGGTTCGCCAATCCCGTTATGTCCCTGACGGACATCAATAGCAGGCGGAACATCGGCCAGCTAGTGACCAATGCGTTCATCGAGATCTCTTTCCTGAAGAATTTCAAATTCAAGAGCTCCGCCAATGCATTGCTGAACTATAACAGCTACAAACAATTCGTACCCTCTTACATCCCCGGCGAAAATGCACCCCCTCCCCGGGATGCCAGCGAGACGGATCAGCAGATAAATACCAGGAATTATTCCACGGACCAGTTGCTTACCTACGACAATACCTTCGGCGATCATCGCATCAATGTGCTGGCGGGTTATACGGCCCAGGCAGAAACCAGTACCACACTGAACGCAGGCGGAACGCAATTCGCCAATGATCTTACCCCCTTCCTCGGCTCGGCAGCCCTTAAAACAGCAAGTTCTGGTGAATCAAGCTGGAGCCTGAACGCTTTTTTCGGCCGCGTCAATTATGTATTTGCGGAAAAATACCTCCTCTCGGCAAGCTTCCGCAGGGAAGGCAGTTCCAGGTTCGGAGAGCATGTCAAATACGGCAACTTCCCGGCAGTCTCGGCGGGCTGGCATCTCAGCAGCGAGAAATTTATGTCCGGTATATCCTGGCTGTCCGACCTGAAATTGAGAGGCAGCTGGGGAATCACCGGGAACAATGGCATTCCCAATTACGCGTCTCAGGCCTACATGAGCGATAAGAACTACATTCTTGATGGTAACCTCGCACGAGGTCTGACAGTCGGCAATGTGCCCAATCCTACATTAAGATGGGAAAAGTCCAGACAGCTGGATTTAGGCATCGATCTCGCAGCCTTCCAGAATAAGCTGACCTTCACAGCGGAATACTACAACAAGATCACCACCGATATGCTGTTATCGGTACCGTTGCCGGCCATTTCCGGTTTTACCTCCTATCTTACAAACATCGGTAAGGTACGGAACAGAGGTTTCGAATTTGCCGCAGGTTATAAAACAAAGATAGGTGCCGTTGGCGTCTCGGTGGGCGGTAATGTGTCTATCAATCGGAACCTGGTCCTTGCGATCAATGGCCCCAACGACCAGCTCCTGAACGGCAGCTTTTATGGCGGATATAATATCTCCCGCGTCGGCCTGCCCATCGGCACGCTATACGGATTTAAAAAGCTGGGCATCTTCCAGAATCAGGCAGAGATCGACAAGTCCCCCTTCCAGGACGGAGCTATTCCCGGCGTCTATAAATTCTATGACGCGGATGGGAATGACACGATCTCATATGACACAAAAGACATGGTGAAGATAGGCAACCCATGGCCAAAGTTCACCTACGGCTTCACCCTCGGAGGCGACTATAGGAACTTCGATTGGAGCATTCTCATAAATGGCGCCCAGGGTTATGACATCTATAGGGTGATCGAAGCCTCTACCATGAACATGGACGGCGTCTTCAACGTGCTGGAGGAAAGCAAACAACGTTACCGCGATGAACAGCATCCGGGAAATGGGAGGGCAGCCACCACCAATACCTGGAAATGGGAAAGAGAAAGCAGCTCGCGGTATATCTACAGCGGCAGCCATATGTGGATAAAGAATATCAGTATTGGCTATACGTTTAAACCGGCGACCCCCAAGCTCATGTTCAAATCGCTACGTGTCTACGCCAGCGGTGACAACCTCTTTCTCATTACACATTATCCCGGCTCGAACCCGGATGTTGACAACAACGGCGGCATCAATCCTGGTCTGGATGACGAATCCTATCCCCTGGCAAGGACATTTACCTTCGGCGCCAATTTCACCTTTTAAATTTTTACCAATGAAGATTAAAGTCATCATCATACGTCTGTTGGCCATAACGCTCATTGTTTCCCAGTTGTCATGCAAAAAGGATTATCTCGATAAAACCGACCCTACCCGGGTTAATACAGATCTTTTTTACCAGGACGGGAAACAGGTGGAACAAGCTGTCAACGGGGTTTACGCTACCCTCCAGGACATTGCCAACAATCAGTGGATCACAAATGAGCTGCCTTCGGACAATACCACCGTCGATTTCAATCCTTCGGACAGGGGTCAGGCTGATAGGATCGAAGCATTTGAGTTCTATACAGTCAATTCCGGCAGCACGAACCTGAACACCTCCTACGATGCTTATTACAACTCTATCTATAACATCAACAACTCGCTGGCAAAGATGGAAGGCGCCACGGGACTGACGGATTCGGTCAAAGCCGTGAATCAGGGACAGCTGAAGTTTATCCGGGGCTACCTGTATTTTGAGCTGACTCAATACTACGGAGACGTTATCCTGATCACCCAGCCGCTGAAAGATCCTTCGGAAGCCTGGAATTATCTCAGGGAGCCGCAGGCAAAGGTTTACCAGCAGATTGAAGCAGACCTCAAGGACGCAGTCACCGAATTGCCCGTCAAATACCAGCCAGGTCACGTCGGCAGGGCAACGAAGGGAGCAGCGCTCTCCCTGCTGGGAAAAGTATATCTCACTGAAAAGAAATACGGAGACGCCGTTTCCACCCTGCAACAGGTCCTGCCATTGGGATATGATCTGAATGCCAACTACGCAGATGCCTTTGATCCCGCAAAAAAGATTGGCATCGAGTCCATCTTCGAGATCCAATACCAGGGTGGCAATGATCTGGGCGAATGGAGCAGCTTTATCTATACCTTTGCCCCCAGATTATCCGCAGGCGCCGTCACCGGCTGGCCGCAAAGCAACCCGGGTGGCTGGAATATCCCTACCAATGATATCATCAACGCTTACGAACCCGGTGACAAAAGAAAAGATGCATCTGTTGGACTGGATTTCAAAAGCCCCATTACCAACCAGACAGTACCCTACATAAAAAAATATGATCACCCTCATGCCATCTATGGACGTACG
>DASZVM010000717.1:0-3285 GCA_035547295.1 Puia sp.
AAAGTCATTGCCTTATCCGGATCGTCCGCCAGGATGCCCACAAACTCACCTGAAGACAATGCAGCCAGCGTAGCCGGAGACATGGCAGGATTCGACTGTTCCGACTTGCTGACGGATGTGTCCGCACTGTTCACCGATACAGTAGTCTTGTGCTGAGTAACCATCGGGAACCGCTCACTTACCCATCTGGCCGTTTCACCGTCGGTTTGTCCGCAGATCAGGTTACCCGCTAAATTAAGGATCGCCACCGCCTCATCATGGGAATATAATATTTTAAGCTGGCTAAGGTCTTGCACCACAAGCATCGGTATAATATTATGTTCACGACCTACCCCCACCGTTTCCAGCAGGCTCGTCGCCCGAACCGAGGCAAACTCATCCAGCATCAGGACACACGGGTATTGCCCCGGTTTATTGATCAGCCTGTTCAGCCTGTCCACATACAGCGACAGGATGGGAGCAAGCGCATTCCGCCGGCTTGGGTCTCCTCCCAGACACAGCACCTTTGGATGGCCAGGATCATTTATGGCAAGATCGAAGTCATTCCCCGTGAGTATATAATATAGGTCCGGTGAAGCCAGACGGCTCAAAGGCACCTTCAAAGACGACATCTGGCTATCCAACACTTCGAAGGTTTATTTCGATATAGCTCAAGATATGAATTGATATGCGTCTCCAGCTCGATCTCGCTATTCAGGATGGTAAACAGTTTGTCGTAGGGCGTTTGCGCCAGCTCAATGGCATGCGGCAAAGTGCAAAGATCCCACCTTTATATTTTTTGAGGAACCAGATCAGGGCAGCAAGGAAATTGACCGGCGAATCTATAAAAAAATCGCCCTGTCTTTTAGCCCACGTTTTATTGATAGCAAGCAGGATGGTAGCGCTTGCATCGGTAGCATCCGACAAATACCGCAGCGTCCCCGGAGCGATCACGTTGCAACGATGGCTCCGCGTAAGATCAGTAAAGTTAATGGAATAAAAACGCGCCGTCGAAGGATAATGCTTCCGGTATTTGCAGAACAGACTGTACGCATGCCTGGTGAGCACGTCATATTTAAAGTCGAAGATCAGCATGGAAAACCCGTCTCTCATCATTTGCTCCATTGCCGGCTTGACGATAAACCAGGATTTACCCGATCCGGGAGATCCAATTACCAATACTCCCCGGCGGCCGTTGATAAAATTGATATGACTCCGCCGAATCTCACCATTCAGTTCGTAATTAGCCATTAAATTGATGGAGAAATCAGACTCGATCAGTCTTTCTTCCTGTTCGAATCCCCCTTCCTTTTTTCTAAAAAACTCCTTTTGAAGCGAATAACCAATAACCTTCGACAGCTGCATGCCGCCTGTAAGCACCAGCAGCCAGCCAATAAAACATACACCCATATAAAGAGGCGCTACGATGGTAGGTTTATCTTCCCTAGCGAGGAGGTAAATGCTGCCAAAATAGACAGCAGCCCCAATCAAGATGAACATCAACCCGCTCTTATATCCAAGCTTTCCATCTTTTCGCCCCCTTGCTCCCAACAAAGATATCAGCAGGAACGCCAACGAAAACAGCTTGACCCTCCGGGAGCTGTCGAACAACCCTGTCCGCCTGATATTTTGAAGCAGACGGTCCGATAACGGTGCCGTCCATCCCCACTCCCGGAAAGCGCCGTAACATATGAAATAAAAATGCATCAGCAAAAGTGCGATGCTGATCCACCTGGCAAGGTCCAGGCTCTTGCGCATGCCATACAGATCTTCTCCCGTATTCATAAATGAAGTCTCAAATGATGTCTTTGCGTTTCCTGCTGTTGTAATTCTTGTTCCCGGACGCACCTCTCCTGTAGGTGTGCCCAAAAGGGATGTGCTACTCCAATCCATCCCGTATCATAAAATTAATAACCCTCTCATGTACAAACTTCAATACCTTGTCCCTGATAATTACCCTGCCGTCAATGCTTCTTTTGACAAAGACATTATGGAAATGTGCGCCAGACTAAGAGGCGTTGACAAAAAAGGCGCTCCAGTTCCGAATTCGGCGCTCTCGATACAACTAAAGGTCATGGAAGACGGCGCATCCTTCGAAACTAAAAAAAGAGGTCAGCTCGTCTATATCAATTTCTTTTGCTTTGAAACCCGGCATTTCCAAAATGTATTTACTATAGTGGAGGATTTTCACCGGAAATATGATCTCGGCGTCCCTAAACGTCCGAAGATACCCACCTGGATCCATTCGATCCCCATCGCACCAACCCTTCTTAGGGACAATGAGGTAACCCTTTGCCAAAAAATGACCGTCTCGTTCTTTTGGGCCGTCTATGTGCAGCATCTAAAGAAAAGTAATCCGATGAATTAGTTATGCCATCGTAAAGCCGGTGATCAAAAATTCCTTTAGCGGGCTGAGTGAACCTGCGGCTCCCCAGTGGCCGCAATATACCTGCAGTCCGTCATATGCCAGTATGATAAAATTTCATGCCCCGCAGACAGCATACCGGGTTTAACAAAGACTTTCCCCGGCGATCTTTTATTCGCCCGAATTTACCTCCTGGCCGTCATACGGCAACCGCCATGCCCTTTGAAAGAACCCGGCTGGGTAATTTTTACCACAATTCAACAAAACCTTACGCTGAAGTTTCTTCCTGGCCATTACTACTCATTGAGCTTAAGGCCGAAAAATGCGGATCGGTCGCCTCGATAGCAACCCCGACAGCCTTGCTCAGCTCCGTTTCCTTTTCGCTGTCGCGATGGACCCAGCGCCCTTTCAGCTGCTTCAGCTGTATGTCCGGCAGCGCCGGCCGGTCATGGCTGTGGGCTGTCCTGAAATTTCTGACAAGATATAATGTACGTGTTTCGTTAGCTTCTACGTCGGCAATCAGGTTTACCTCGAACTTGCCGTTTTCCAGTAGGTAGGTAAAAGCTATGGTATACGAGTGCTGTGTCATATGGAATAGCTTTATCAAAAAGATCCCGGACAACACCTGTACCAATAATCGCTGCCACCGAAAAAAAATGACATTTTTTCAATTTAAGCAGCACGGTTGACAGCCCTCAAACTGTCAAAAATTCGTTGACAGGCTGGCATGAAATTTATATAGCCTAAGAAAAGACCACTATAAATTCTACTTTATGGCTAAGACACAAACTACGGCCAAACGCCGCCGCGCTTCAACCCCCCGGGCCAATGCCCGGCCTGAGAATTCCAAACTAAAGGAATTTTTTGTCGATGAGCTAAAGGACATTTACTGGGCCGAGCAAAAGCTGGTAAAAACACTACCCAAGCTCCAGAAAGCCGCC